>DAOWMJ010000107.1 GCA_030643145.1 Candidatus Latescibacterota bacterium
AATTTTTTTCCTTCTCATCTTCAGTAAAAGATGAATAAAGAAAACCTCTTCAAATTTTAATCTGCGGACAGCTTCGTCAAGATAATTAAATGTTGGTGGGTAGTGAATATCCCGGAAGGCCTTCTCGCGTCCCACAAAATTCATCGAATCGATCAATTTTACCGGCATATTTTCTTCTATTCCGCCTTTGCATTTATCAAGAGCCGCCTTGATAATCTTTCGCATCATTCTCTGGGAGATTCCAGCCGTAAGCGGATAGACGGGAACAATCCTGCTGGTGTGTATAAATTCTCTTTCAAAATCATCTGAATAAAACTCACACTCGGGCGCAGTGATTTGCTTTTCTCCCCTGTAAAGATTCATCATCCCACTCACAATTACCTTTTCACCCTGCCGAAATCGTTTTTTTAAAAAGGGCTGATTGAAGAAAACGAGATTTATTCGACCTGTTTCATCTCCAACGGCAGCCCTTAAAATGGTTCTCCCACCCCTTAACTTCCTTAGAGAGGAAACCAGAACAACACCTGTGAATGTAATTTCGCTGTTGGCCTCGATATCACATATTTTCGTCATATTGCTTCTATCGTAATACCCCCGCGGATAATGCATCAGAAGATCCTCAACATTATGTATTCCAAGTCGTTCCAGCAATATCTGTCTTGAGGGACCGACACCCTTTACAAATTGGCTGCTCATTCCAAGCGGTTCGTTTTTATTTGAAAACTTTTCCATAAATGCCTTGCCAATTCAAAAAAAACATACTAATTTATATCAATCGCTGGAATAGAGTATGGAGGAGTAATATGAGTAAAAAATGCGCGATATGCGGGAAAAGACCGATGGTAGGAAATAATGTGAGTCACGCTCACAACCTTAATAAACGCAGGTTTATGCCTAATCTCCAAAAAATCAGAGTAGAGATAGACGGCAAACGCCGCAAAACCTATGTCTGCACTAAGTGTATTAAGAGCGGTTTCGCGAAGAAGGTCTTCTGATTCCCGTAACACCACTTATTTTAAGGTCCTACATAATTCCCGGGGCTGTGAGAGTTACTATCCCGTCTCACGCGTTCTACGCTGAACCATACCTCCTTCCGATTCAATAAACTTACTCTAGGTAATCATCTCCTCTGTACCTATTTGATTAATCAAATCCTTAAATCTCCCTAAAAGATACTGCCGATTTCTGGGGCCGGAAATAGTCTCCCAGGGCATAACTTGGGAACCACGCCCTTTGTCGTGTATAAATCCCGGATCAATATTATTGTGCTCAAGTGTCTTCTTCCATGATATTCTCCCCTTACCGTATTCAATTACAGCCTTGCCGACATCTTCGTTTCCAAGGGATAATACCGCCTGTCTTAACGCGCCCCTTACCGATTTAATTCTTATATTCCGACTTGATCCTCCGCAAGCTCCCGCTAATTTCCTCAACCTCTTTTCCAGATTTTTCTGCTTCGGCAGAGAATAATACTGTAGAGGTGTCCACGGCTTGGGAATAACAATATTTATATGTACCGATACAACTTTACTTCCTACCGCCTTTCTGAATCTTTTCATGAATAATTCTGTTTCTTTTATTACTTCTTCTGTTTCACCCGGATACCCTGACAGGAAATATAGAGTAAATCTGTTTATACCGCTGGAACTAAGTAGTTTTGCTGCATTAAAGTAAACGTTATCGGGCACCTTCTTGCCCATAATAAACCTCATAGCTTCACTACCTGTTTCAGGAGCCATAGCCACACTCCTCGTTCCCGCTCTTCCAATCATAACAGCCTTCTCGTTATCGATATCTTCAGCCCTTAAAGAGCTGAAAGACGTCTTGATACCTCGTTTAATTAGCCCCTCAATAATCCTGCTAAAATCGCGATGTGAAGTTACTGAAGTACTTACCAAGCCGACTTTTTTAACAAATTTCGGAATCTCATCCAGTCTTTCCATTATTGATTCATACGTCAGGACTCTGAGAGGCCTGTAGATTGCCGATGCAAGGCAAAAACAACAATTCCCGGGGCATCCTCTGCTTATCTCCAAAAGTAACATATCGGAAAAGACAGTTTTTTTGGAAAGAACTATCGACATTGGAAGTTTAGGGATTCTTTCAGGATGAGCAAAGGTTACCCCTTTTCCCGATTCTCCTGAAATAAATATGCCGTCAACGCCGGAAAGCTTGTCTAGGATTTCATCCTTTCCTCCTCCGCCATATTCTTCCACAAAAGTAGCGATCCTACTGACGGTCCCTTCTCCCTCACCAATTGAAATAATATCAGCCACCTGTGACATAGGAAAAGGATTAGCGCTTACGGCAGGGCCTCCTACAATTATTATTGGCCTGCATCCCCTTTTTTCTCTGGAAGGCTCTACCCCTGAACCTATTAATATCCTGACAAGGTTTAAGTAGTCTTCTTCATAAGAAAGAGTAAAGAATAGAGCATCCCCTGATGATATTTTCAATTGAGATTCGAAAGTTACCGGCGATGTATCTACAAAAAAACGCTCAACTCTCATCAAACTTCTTGATTTCAATTCCCCAAAAACAAAATGAAAGCCAAGATTTGACATACCCGCCCTATAGGAAGATGGATACCCAACAAATATATTATTGGCCATCCTGGCTGGCGGCTGAAAGTTTACGATAAACCTTTCCTTGTACATTTGGCTATTTCTTTTATTATTTCCCGGGTTTCGAGACAAAAGTTCCTCAAATCGTTATATCTCGTCAATATTCAAAGGACCTTCTCCGAGAAGATTTCTCGCGGGCAGATTTTCAGGTTGGATTTCAATAAGCCTTTTTAAAACTATTTGTGCCTTTTCACTCTCCCCTTTGTTCCTCAAAACTATGGCGAGAGAGAGCATTACATCGGTATATTCAGAGTTTACTTCAAGACTTTTTCTGTAATATTCTTCAGATTTTTCAAAGTTTTCCTGATAATACTGGATATCTCCCATAATTTTGTAAATATCCGCGAAACCCTCTTCATTATTGCCAAGAAGATCCTCAGCTTCTTTATACTTTTCTTTTTTTATCAGAATATAAGTAAGTTTTTCCCTCGCCCTCAGATAATCATTATTTAAATTCAGAGCTTGCTGGAAATAGCCCTCGGCTTCCTCTATTCTATCCGTCCTAAGATAAACCTCTCCAACAAAGTAAAACACATCCGCGCTTTCAACTCCAGCGTCAAGAATGCCTTTTAATGTAACCATTGCACCTTCGAGATCACCCTCGCAAAGCTGAATAAGCGCTAAATTGATATCTTTAACTCCACTTTTTTCCTCAACTTTTATGCCCTTTTGAAGAATATCTATAGCCTCGGAATTCTCTCCCATCATATATAGCAGAAGGCCATAATAGTAAAGGGCCTGTGAATACCCTGGAGTCTCTCTGACAACTTTCCCGAGTATACCCTTGGCTTCCTTGTATCGTCCAAGATAAAGAAATGTTGCTCCAAGATAAGACTGAAGATCAGCATAGTCAGCATTTCGCCTGACGGCTTCCCTGAAGTGAGGAAGAGCCTCCAAATATTTTTTCTGATCAAAGAGTAATATACCGAGATAAAACCGTGCTTCGTTATAACCCGGGTTGATTTTCAATGCACTGTTGAACTCATCAAAGGCTGCTTCATAGTTACTCGCTCTAAGATATGAAAGGGCCAGTTTAAACCGTATATCCGCGTAATCCGGATGGATCTCCTTGAGGGTTTCAAAGCTTTTTGCCGCCTCAATAAAATTCCCTGTATTAAAGTTTTCTACACCGTTCTTAATCATCGAATTAAATTCAAATCCCGCGTCTATTGCACCCTTCAAAGAAGAAATGGGAGGAATCTCAGTTCTGCAACTGGCAAGATGATCACTCAAGAATTTGCTTATTTGTGTTGATCTGTTGGCTGAAAGATCCAGGGCTTTCTGAAACTGTATATCCGCAGATTCTTTCTTTCCATCCTCGTAAAAAACAATACCCAGATAGCACACGGCTTCAAAATAACCTGCGTTGAGTTTAATAGCCCTTTCAAGCATCTCAATAGCCATGTCGTTCATCTTCTTATTATGATAGATAACCCCCATTCTGTAGTATAAATCAGGATAGGTAGGATTTTCAGCGACAGCTTTTTCAAAATGTTTTAGAGCTCCTTCAATATCGCCGGAAAAGTACATTGCGGTACCTTTGTGAACATGGGCTTCCGCGGCATAAAACATTCCCAAGGCATACGTAGGATCATCGTGTCCTATCGAAGTAGTTGCTTTCTCCAGTTGCTCAATTGCTAATTCATATTTTTCCTCGTTATAATATTTTATCCCTTTTTCGTATTCAGGATTATTTTTCAGGCCGAATATTCTTCCCCAGAACGACACTATACACCTTCCATTCAATCATGCTGTTTTCTCAAGAATGTAGGTACATCAAGATCGACCTCCCCGGAGACACCCACTCCGGCAAATTCTCTCATATCAATCTCTGAACCTTCCCTATCCATTTTAACACTCACTTTGTGTTTCTCTTTCACTCCAAATCTGGCAGCATCAACATAGAACGGTCCAGCTGCGCGCTTCACAGATTCAAAACCGGTGGCAATCACTGTAACATGTATTTCACCCTCCAGAGCGTCGTTAACAACAGCGCCGAAGATCACATTAGCGTCATCGCCAGCCTCTTCACTAATAATCGCGGTAGCCTGCGAAACTTCGTGAAGGGACATCCTGCTATCACCAGTAATATTTACAAGAACCCCTTTTGCCCCTTTAATCGATACATCATCCAGTAACGGGCTATTTAACGCCAGCCTCGAAGCCTCTACGGCTCTTCCCTCACCACTCCCCACTCCCGTTCCCATAAGCGCATCACCCATATTGCACATTGTAGTACGTACATCAGCAAAGTCAAGATTAATTAGCCCGGGAATTGTTACAAGGTCCGATATACCCTTGGTCGCGTGGTGAAGAACCGCGTCGGCTGTTGAAAAAGCCTCCGCAAGAGGCGTTTCCTGCGAGACCAATGAAAGTAATTTGTCATTTCTTATTACAATAAGGGTATCCAGTTCTTCCTTTAACAAACCAATGCCATCAATCGCCAGTCTTTCGCGGCATTTCCCCTCAAAAGAAAAAGGTATTGTTACTATTCCTACAGTTAACGCTCCTCTTTCCCGGGCCATACGCGCTATCATGGGGCTCGCGCCTGTCCCAGTGCCCCCTCCCATTCCTGCCGTCACAAAAACCATATCCGTTCCGTCAAGCATCTCACCCACGATATCTGCATCTTCTTCTATCGCTCTTTCTCCGATTTCAGGTTTGCCGCCCGATCCGAGTCCCGCGGTTAACCTGCTTCCTATTTGTATCTTTTTGTGTGCTTTTGAAAATTCCAACACTTGCGCGTCTGTATTCACAGCTAAAAATTCAACGCCCTGAAGACCATAATCAATCATACGATTAATCGCATTTCCTCCAGCACCCCCCACACCAATAACCTTTATCTTCGCCAATTCAGAACCTTCATCGAATTCGAACCTCATCTTTAACCTCCTCTGGTTAAAATGTATTAGCTACCTTTTTAAAACCTTCCACTACCCAACTAAAGTAATCTTTTGTTCCTTTTTTTTCTTCAAATCGCTCCATCAGCATCTTACCCCCGTGCTGAAGTAGGCCAATACTTACATTCCAACTTTCATCAGCTACAAGCTCGCTCAAACCAACAAGATTCGGCAGGCGCCCACAATGTACACGTGAGCCGAAAACTGTTTGAGCCATACCCTCAATTCCCCTTAACTTGCTCCCTCCACCGGACAACACTATATTTCCAGTCATCATTTCAAAAGATGGATCATGTCCTGTGTCATTCTTGATCAGATTAAACAATTCCTCACATCGCGGTCCGATAATTTCCTCAACTTTTTTCAACCCGAAGGGATAGAAAGAATCATCAATTGATATTTCAACAACTTCACTCTTATCGATTAAAGAAGGGGAAAGATTCTCAGTACAATTCTCCACTTTTAATTTCTCCGCCCTCTCTAATGAAATGTCCAATCCAATTGCCAGATCGTTTGAGAAATTAAATCCTCCGACCGGAAGCACTCCGCTGCTTCTGACAACACCTTCATAATAAAGCGCGTACGATGTAACTTCACCTCCGATATCAATCACCAGCGCCCCCTCACGCTTGTCAAATTCCCCAAGTAAAGAATCAGCTGCCGCGAACGGGCTGAATACAAAATCGATTATTTCTATACTGTTAGATTTCATTATTCTTTTCAGCTTATCAGTTTCTTTTTTAACTGCCGTGACAATATGAACATTTTTCTCTAAACGGACTGCATTCAAACCGATTGGATCATTAATATTTGAGTTGCCGTCAACACTAAACCCCTGTTCTATCATATGGAGAACATATCTGTCCGAAGGGATGGGTACTTTCTGAGCGTTTTTCGTCACATGCTGAACTTCTCTTTCCGAAATCTGCCTTCCCCCATGCAAAATCAACACACCTTGACTGCTAAAGCTTTTTATGCTCGCGCTTGATACAGCTAAACAAGCGCCTTCAACATTAACGCCCGCCATTCTCTCAGCCTCAACTTTGCACAACCCGAGTACCCCGGCAACTTCCTCTTCATCGGTTATCAGACCTTTTTTAACACCCCTGGAGGGTTTGGCTGCCGCCCCAACAATCTTAATTTCACCGGATTCAACAACTTCCGCTATCAAAACCCT
>DAOWMJ010000053.1 GCA_030643145.1 Candidatus Latescibacterota bacterium
GCAAAATGCTTTTCACCATATCGGATGGAACGCTATATGTAAAAAATCTATTTACAGGAACCGGCAAAACAACATCGACATACTTTATTATATTAATTTTGGCTAGCATGGTAACCAAAATTATATTATTAAAGCATCTGGCAAGCAATCCTAAATATTATTTTCTACTGAAAAGATGCTCATTTATTTTATCTATAAGCTTACTTGGACTGAAAGGTTTTACAATGTAATCAGAAGCTCCAACTTCGAACCCAAGCCTTTTATCTATTTCTCTACCTTTTGCCGTCAACAAAATAACAGGTATTTTTTTCGTTAAGGGATTTGCTTTAAGTACGCGACACACCTCATACCCGTCAACTTTAGGCATCATTATATCAAGTATTATAAGGTTCGGCTGTTCCTTTCGGGCTTTCTTTATAGCCTCTTCACCATTTAAAGCAGTTATAACCTCATATCCCTCCGCTTCAATACTGAATTCCAATATCTGTATGATATTTTCCTCATCATCTACAACAAGAACTTTTCTCTCATTCATACTTCTTCCTCCATTTTTTCTGTCTCTTCGATAATACTTTGATTTTCTTTATCAAGATTTCTCGAATAAAAATAATCTTCAAGATCTTGAATTTCCTCAGATCCCCGCAATTCAGCCAGCACTTCCAAAAATGTCTTCACAACTTCAGGGTCAAATTTCTTTTTAGCGTTCTTCGAAATTTCCGCGACCGCTTCATCCAGGGAAAACCCGCGCCTATACGGACTATGCGTGACAAGCGCTCTGAAAGAATCAATTACACTTATTATTCTTACTCCCATACCGGTTTCTGAAGATTTGACGCCGTGAGGATATCCCTTTCCATCATAGCTTTCATGATGACTTTGCGTCATTTTCATTATTCTTTCATCAAGCCCCATCGGAGAAAGAAGTGAATACCCCATATCAGTATGCTTTTTTAATTTTTCCCATTCATCCGCCGAAAGATTCTCCCGTTTACTCCTTATGTGTCTCGGCACCTTCATCATTCCAACATCATAGAGGTTCATGCCGATATAAAGCGCTGCAAGGCTGCTTTCCGTCATATTAAGATGCCTTCCGGTTTGCACGGCCAACCTGGAATATAGAGAAAGATTCTTGCTTCCAACGCTCTCTCTGAAATCAAGAATACTCCTCATAGCCTCTTTCAAATCAGCAAAGTTTCTTGAAACAATTTCATAGGCTTCAAGCTTGCCCAGCAGAGCGGTAATAATTTCACTCAGGGCCTCCAGTACTTCCTTTTCCTCATCTGTGAATTCTCTTCCTTCAACATGATCGCTCACATTGAGCACCCCAATCACCTTTTCATTTTCCTTTAACGGAACTGAAATAAAGGAGTGTGTGCCGTAATAAGCAGAGTTATTGGAACGTTTGAAACTGTCATTTTCTTCAATATTTTGAATGTGTACGCCTCTGCCCTCTTCAAAAACACGACCGGCGATTCTTTCGCCGACCTTAACCTTACTATTTTGCACAAACTCCGGATCCATCCCCTTAGCCGCGATAACCCGGAGTACATTTTCATTCTCATCCAATTTCATAATAGAAGCTTTTCTCGCCTGCAGAAATCCGGCAAGCATTTCCACAAGAAGGGATAAAAATCTTTCCCTGTCAAATCTCATGCTTCCTACAACATTAGCCGTTTTGTTATGGCGGATCGTTATGTTGCGCACCGGAATCAACACAACAAATCTGGAGCCCGCACCCTTCAAATTTTCAACCCATATACGGCCGTCATGCCATTCCACAATATCCTTGCATATAGCCAACCCCAAACCGGAACCACCATGCTCTCTGGTATTGCTATTATCAACCTGGTGAAATCTTTCAAAAACCTTTTCCAGCTGCTTTTCGGGTATTCCCTTCCCTGTATCCTGGACCACTATTCTGATAGCGGAGGCTTCCTCGTCTAGAAAAATCGCTATTTCTCCTTTGCGAGGAGTGAATTTTATCGCGTTGTTTATTAAATTATTAGCGAGTTGATAAATCAACTCATTGTCCGCGTACATCACAACAGGAGATTTTGGCAGGTGAAGAGTGCAATTAATTCCGGCGGAAAGTATCTTTTCTTCAAGATCGTTATAAACACTTTTCAGGATGTTGTTGACATTGCATGTTTCTTTTGTACACTTCAATTGCCCTGTTTCCATCGTCGAATAATCAAGTATATCATCGACAAGTTTGATTACCCTGTCATTCTCTTCACTCATTACATTGAGAAAATCCTCTATCGTATTACGTTTGATCGAAAAAACATTTTCAGTGAGCGTCTCAGCGTACGCCTTTATAGAAGTAAGCGGCGTCCTGAGTTCATGTGATATTACCGACAGAAAATTTGTTTTCAGTTGATTCGCGTTTTCAAGCTCATTCTTATACTGTGTTATTTCAACTTCTTTCCTATAATATTTGTCCTCAAGTCTTTCATGCCGAATTAATTGGGCAGTCAATCCGGCGCTAAACACGAGAAAATGCTGATTGATCTCGAATATGTCATCGAAGAATCCCATTATAAACAATCCCACCATTATCTTCCCATCCATAATAGGATATACAAAAAGATTATCCTTCTTCCATTCCATCGACTGACGCACAAAAACAGCACTATCTCCACCCAGAATATCGCGGTTAATCTTATATCCCATCCCCTTTTTATATTTGTCATCAAAATGTTCTGTGTACTTTTCTTTCGGATAAGAAATGTCCGTCTCGGAAGAAACAAATTCGTCCCATTCTCCAGCATTGTTCCTTATATGAAAATGTTCCCCGTTGCTCTGCAGCGTTCTGAGTGAAACAAAATCGACCCTCAATTCTTCGGCTATAGACTCAACAATCTCCTGGTAATTTTCTGAAACAGTTCTACTTAATACACTTTTATTCCCCAGTCTGAGAAGGTTTTTACACATTTGATCGCTTCCACGTTCCTCCGTCCTGATTTCTTCAATCCTTTCCCTGTAATTTCGCGATTCTTTCCCGCCCGTGGCCGAACAAATAGCAAGAAAAGTGAGACCCCCAATATCAGCGAGAGAAACAAGCTGATTCCATAACAGGTGGGAAGAAATGATTCCGGCCAATGATAAGGCCTCAACTAAACCCGCAATAACAAAAAGGGCCATCCCAAAGATCCATATAACTTTATTAGATGAGTTCCCTCTTTTTAATTCTCCCAGGAATCCCACCCAGAAGCCAAAAGAAGCAAAGCCCCCTATAAGGAACAATAAACTCGCGGGGGAAACACCGCTGCCTGATATCCAGACGCTCCCCGCCGCGAAACCCATGCCACTTATCATTCCCGCTTTAACCATATTTTTGTTCCACAGGCTTTGGTATTTCTCCTTCCGTAATTTAAGACATGATACCATCAGAACATACAATCCCGCCTGTCCGACAAGAAATGAAGCTGTTGACAGGAAAGCCTTGTCCGCCAAAATGGGGCTAAGGAATACCAATCTCGAAAACCCTAGGAGTACAAGCCCGAATACAACCCCCCACCCCTTCCAACTATCTCCAGCTACAAAACACTCGAACCCTACTACCACAGACATCAGCAGTAATACGATCATGTACGTTGCCGCCCCCGAATATCCTACAAATATTTCTTCTATCCCTATGCCGAGCAAAATTCCTCCAGAATCAATGTAAAATTCGCTTCCCTGATTTCGTTCTCATTCTGTCCACTATACCCACATATTCCTCTACTTCCATCTGCCCTTCATCCATAAGAACATCAACAAACGCGCTGACTATTGATGAATCAAACTGAGTGCCCGCGTTTCTTACAAGCTCCTCAACAGCATTGATAACAGTCATTTCGTTCCTGTAAGGCCGTCTGCTTATCATGGCAACATAAGCATCGAGAACAGCCAATATTCTGGCTCCCATAGGTATCTTGTCACCCTTCAAACCCATCGGATACCCCTTGCCGTTAACATGTTCATGATGAAAAAGAATAATCTTGCTGACCATTTCGACAAATTCGAAAGGTCTGAGCAAATTGCTTCCCCGCTGCGGATGTTTTCTTATTTCGTTTATATCCTCCGTAGAAAGGGCGAGTGTTTTGTTCAAGATATCTTCACCGACACATGTCATGCCAACATCATGAACGCTCGCGACATATTGAATCACGCTCGATTCTTTTCTTTCGAGATTCAGCTTCTTTGCTACCTTAATTGACCAATCGACGACCTTTTGCCTGACTCCTGATTTATCCCTCTCAAATATTTCCAGCAGAGAACGGAGCGATTGTATTGTCTCTTTAAGAAAGGCGTGAAAATCTTGTGACATTCTCATTCTTTCTATTACTTTTGAAATTCTCATACCGAGACTTTTCAGCAAAGCCAGATCGTCTTCATTAAAGGATTTTCCTGATGTCTTGTTATTCGCGTTTATAACCCCGATAATAGTAGCCCCAACCATTATCGGCACACTTATCAGGGATTTTGTCTCGTATTGAGGTTTGTTCCTTCCATCAGTGATCCCGATTTCTTCAATGTTTTCAATCAGAAGCGGTTTCCCACTCTCGGCTACCTTGCCGGCAATACTGGTGCCCACTTTCACTCTTGTGTTTCTGACAATTTCTTCATCCAATCCATAAGCATCCTTGATAAACAGTTCTTTTCGTTGCTGGTCAAGTATCATAATGGATACTATCTTCGCGGAAAGAACCTCCGCGACGACATGAACCGAAAGACTGAACATTTCGTTGATTTCCTTTTTGGAATCGGTTGAATTGAAAAGGAATCCGAGAAAATCGTTAAAATGATGCTCTTTGGGCAAAGTAAAAATAAATTCCGTTCCTTTGCCGACTTCACTACTTACTTTTATATATCCCCCATGCTGTTCAACAATATTCTTTACTATAGCAAGACCAAGTCCCACTCCTTCATTAAGACCTGTATGGGCCTGATAGAATCTTTTAAAAACATTGTCCAGCTTCTTTTCTAAAATTCCTTCACCTTCATCCCTGACAGAAATCTTTATTGATACAGCATCTTCTACCGCCTCTATAAATATTTTTCCTTTTTGAAGCGAGAATTTTATAGCATTGCCTATAAGATTAATAAAAACCTGTTTTATCAAGTCCTCATCGCCGTCCACTCCCGGAAGTTCTTCGGGAAAGTTTGTGATAAGGCAAAGATCTTTTCCTTTCAAATACGGCTGCATGGACGACTCCACGTTTTCCATCAACTTTCCGAGATCAAAGATCCTTCTTTTCAGGGTTTTTTGTCCGAATTCTATCCTTGAAACGTCAAGAACCTTGTTCACCATCCGAATAAGCCTTTCTGTCTCATTCGATATAACATTCAAAAATTCTCCCCGTTCCTTGAACTCCGGCTCACCGGAGTGCTCCGTAAGAGATTCAACATAAGCCTTAATAGATGTCAGCGGCGTTTTAAGCTCGTGGGAAAGATGAGAAACATACCCCATTTTCAACTTATTTGAGTTTTCAAGATTCTCATTTTCCTCTTCAAGCTTGTTTATCCGTCTGTTTATCACTTCGTACAACTTGCTTTTCTCTATCGCGCCTGCAACCTGCCCGGATAGAATCGTCAGCAGTTTCAGGTCTTCTTTTGAAAAAGTGTCCCCTGTTGTTTCTCCAGCCATAATAACACCCAAATTGTCTCCGTTTGAAATAACAGGAACAGCCAGAAGAGATCTAAGCTTTCTTCCTTTCAGCAATTTTGACCTATACGCTGAAGAATGACCTGTGATTTT
The DNA here is from genome assembly GCA_030643145.1 of Candidatus Latescibacterota bacterium. Classification (GTDB taxonomy): domain Bacteria; phylum Krumholzibacteriota; class Krumholzibacteriia; order Krumholzibacteriales; family WJIX01; genus JAGHBT01. The sequence goes on from DAOWMJ010000053.1 coordinate 5,744, forward strand.
ATCGATTATTAACCCTTCTTTTCGGCTAATAATCTCCTGAACTAGAGAGTCTCCATCCACTTCCCCGTCATGTTCTACACAGGTCATTCCCCGCTGACCAAGTTCTATATATTTATAAATTTCATTTTTGTTCGTCAGCAGCACAGCCGATGCCCACGGTCTTCTAAGAAGCAATGTTGTTTCCTTGCACACCATCTTCATCAATGTCTCAAGACTTATCACGGAATTAATTCCCAGGCTTATATCGTAGAGTCTTGTTAATTCAAGTATTCTACGTCTTGATCGCGCGATCTTCTTCTCGGAATTCTGAAAATATACTCTGAAATTCTCATGATACGTATTGAATAGAAAAACCATCAGCCCCATAAAGCCGGCAAGCGCCAGCAAAGTGCCGATTAAAAAATGCCGATTCATAATTGAAGAATAATCTCCGGGAAAACACGAAAAATGGCGAATCGCCCCATTTATTTCAAGAAGACTGAATATTCCTATAACTGCAACGGTCACTAATGTTACAACAATTCCTGTCGAGATTGCGGGAATAAGTCTGCACGAAAAAAACAGGGGCAATATTACCAAAAATAAAAATGGACTCCACGCCATCCCTGTCAAATATATGAGCAAGAGTACCGTTGTCAGGTCCACGCCTATTGCAAGCCAATTTAGAATAAAATCTCTTTTTCCTTCTTTCTTTACAACAGTTTCCAGACCAGCTACCACAAAATTCATTAAAGCGGATCCCAGAAACAGGAATACGATAAGATCTGTTTTGTACGCAAACCCGGCCAATTCTCTGGCAAGATATACAGTACAAAATATCGTCGCCAGTTCCACCATCCTGACATTTACCGCGGTTAACAGACCCTCTGTTTCCCTTTCGTTTTTGATTTCCTTAAACATATCTCTGCACACCCATTTTCCCCGGATTTAAGTATTCGAAATTATCACCGGTACGGACACAATGACTGTCGTGCCCCTTCCAACCATACTTTGCAGATCAATCTTCCCATTCATGAACAAAATCGCATCTTCCGCCATAGTGAGCCCCAACCCAAGTCCACTGCCACCATCGGAAGGCTCCACTCGAAAGAAGGGGAGAAATACTTTTTTTGTCATATCTTCAGGGATTCCCGTTCCATAATCACAAATGTTTATGACAAGAAAATTCTCCGCCCCAATTGTTTTATCTTTAGAAAGAGCGGCTGTTACTCTGGCAGGTTTTGATTTTCCCCCAAATTTTTCAGCGTTTGAAAAAAGATTGCCAAGCGCGATCTCAAGATATTTACTCTGCAATCTGACTTCGGGAATACTCTTGTCTATATCATTAACAACCCTTTCGGGCTGCTTACAATATTTCTTCCGTATTTCATCCACGAAACCACTAAGACCAATCTTCTTCATCTCGCCAACAAACTGCCGTGCTTTGTTAACGCAAAGCATCCGGGCACAGGTTCTTATCAAATCTTCCAGATCATTTATGCTCTCCCCTGTTTTCCGGAAATACCTCATTTCCTTCTCCGCCATTCCCCCCATTTCCCTGAAACTCCCTTCAAGGAGTCCCGTATATCCCTTTATCGAAGTCAGAGGTTTAATAAATTCATTGCTGATCACCAAAAGAGTCGAATTAAAAATATCTTTATAATTATCTATCTCATTTTGAAGAGCCGCTAATTTATCCTCGACCACCGCGGAAGGGGAAGAGTTAGCTATTTCTTCTGTGTTTATAACAACCATTTATTAATACTTCCGTTCCCGGCAATCATCGACGTCATGTCAATTCATATCGAGAGATCAAAATCCGTGGTTTTTCCAGCCCTCCGGGCATTTAAACGGTCAAATCTCTTTTATTCTCACTCCATAGATACATCACAATTCTACTTCCTCTTTCCCAACACTCCTCTTTCGCCTTTCTCTGACCAAAACGCTTCCATCCATTTCCTTGCCAAACTTTTTCAACTCAGAAGCGATGTCACTTACATGCGCAAAGTGTTTCAAGCGCCCTTTCTCGTTTGCGACAAGCGCGATTGTCAGAGACATAAGGGGCACCCTGCTTATTCCCCCCATACGGTCCCGTATCTCCAGATAACCTCTGCTGATATCCTTTTCATCCATAAGCACAACAGATCCTATATCAAATTCGTCAATTATTCGTCTTGCGACTCTCTCCGCCCTATCCGTCGATGTAATCACCACAAAATCATCTCCACCTATATGCCCGATAAAATCCTGATCATTCCCCATTGAATTAACCGCTTCTTTTATTATATCCGACAGAAACAGGATTGTTTCGTCACCCTTATGATAACCGTAATAATCATTGTAGGCCTTGAAATTATCAATATCCACGTACAAGAACGCGAACGATTCAGAGTTTTCAATTAACTCCTTCAATTTCTTCTTAATGGCCTTATTCCCTGAAAATCCCGTAAGTGGATTCGCGTCCTTTTGTTTCTGACCCCAATCGAGAACGTTGTTCACTCTTAGAAGCAATTCATCATTGGAATATGGCTTGATCAGATAATCATTCGCTCCATTCTTGAGCCCTTGAATCTTGTCGGACATCTCGCTTTTAGCCGTCAACATTATTATCGGAATCTGGCTGGTTCGGAATTCCTCTTTCAACTTTGTGCATACTTCAAACCCATCCATCAAAGGCATCATAAGATCAAGAATAATAAGATCCGGCATCCTACTTCGGGCTTCGTGTAAGCCTTCCTTGCCATTTTCCGCGCAGATGACATCGTATCCTTTTCTTTCAAGTTGAAATTTCAGAATTCTCCGAATGTGCTCTTCGTCATCTACTACAAGTATTTTTGTCTCATTTTTATCTGAAGCTGCCATTAGTTCTCCACAATTCATCATTCAATTGAACACCCCGCCCCGTATTGATGGACAAAAGCGGGGTAAATCCGCATATGCAATTTCCGCAATTTACATGCCAAACATTTCCCCGGAGTCAAAGCTGTGGAAACCTTTAGCAAATTGCCTATAATCACAAATAGTACAGTTTATTACATAAATTTTTATTGTGATTTTTAATCCGCTTTTGGGACTAAAGGGCAGTGCTTTTTGCACATGAAATGTCTAAAATGAAAAGAGTAAAATCCCTTTGAAATGATCAGCGCCAGGATTCCAGTTCGCCGCGGGAGAAGGTGTTGAGTTCAATATTGTCCGTTTTTCCCGATTCTATTCTGTACATACCGGCACACGCTATCATAGCGGCATTGTCCGTACAATATTTACTCTCGGGCCAGTACACATCTATCCCGAGAGGTCCCAGCCTCTCGCCGGCCAGCTCTCTCAGCCGCCCGTTTGCCGCGACTCCTCCGGCAAGGTAGAATCTGTGAACATCTTTCCTTCCCACAGCAATAACCGCTTTCCGGATAAGAACATCCACTATAGCCTCCTGAGCTGATGCCGCGATATCGCTTACAAGGGTCGTCGATAACTCCCCTAACGATTCTATCTTAATCCTTACGGCTGTTTTTAAACCGGAAAAGGAATAATCACATTCGCCCGAATTTTTTAATCCTCTCGGAAAATCAAACGCCTCCGGATCGCCTGATTCAGCCGACTTTTCAACCGCCGGTCCTCCCGGGTAGGATAATCCCAGAAGCTTGCCGATTTTATCGAATGCTTCTCCAGCCGCGTCATCTCTCGTTCCGCCAAGAAATTCATACTGCCCTATTTCTTTTACATATACCAGTTGCGTGTGTCCCCCTGAAACCACAAGCGCCAGGCAGGGTGTTCTAAAATTTTCTTCAAGATCATTTGCCAGAATATGACCTTCAAGGTGGTGTACGCCCGTCAGCGGAACGCCACTTCCATAAGAAAGCCCTTTCGCGAAAGACAAACCCACAAGGAGCGACCCGGTAAGTCCCGGACCATTTGTCACACATATCCCGGACAGATCTTTAAGGCCGATCCCACCCTTTTTCATTACAAGCTCATAGAGAGGAAGAAGAGCTCTCATGTGTGACCTTGAAGCAATTTCAGGAACAACGCCTCCATACTTCTCATGAACAAGCTGCGCGGCGGTTCTGTGAACAACAACCCCCCTTTTATTGGAATAAAGGGCGCATGCTGTATCATCGCAGGAAGTTTCTATTCCAAGATACAAATTTTCCATCAATCCGCCTTTTTTACAACATCCTCCACGGCACAAGATTCATATATCGAATGTGAGGAACGCCCCCGGTGTCTACAAGCGTAACAGAAGCGTTCTCTATAGTAATTCTGTGCATCATATCAAGGTCCATTCGCAGAAAATAGGTAAGGGCTGGCTTTATTACATCACTGTGAGATATTATTGCCGCCTTCCTGTTCTTTTTTCGTAAAATTTCTTCTATAAACTTCGTTACACGTTCCTTGATACCATTCATGTCTTCGTTTTCTGAAAAATTTGACTGTGTCGGTTTGGCGGTATATAGCTTGAAATCGTGGTCACCCTTAAGCTCCTTGCATCTCTTGCCAACCCACTGTTCAAAGGGCGATTCATCCAGCCTGGGATCTTCCTGTATGCCAACCCCCCATACATTTGAAAATATCTCGGCACTCTGCGTCGTTCGCTTGAGTGTGCCGGAATAGATCATGTCAATTCCCTCATCCGCGAGAAACTCCGCGGTCTTCCATACTCCTTCTTTGCCGGTATCATTAATAGGC
>DAOWMJ010000221.1 GCA_030643145.1 Candidatus Latescibacterota bacterium
AACTTCCTTTGAAATAAGAAAGAATGTTCTCGCTTCATACAGGCTACAGAGGAAGAGGTACAGTGGTTTGCCGAATATAAGAAGAAATTCCGATATATCACTTTCAATGATTGAAAATTTTTGTCCACTCGATAAAGGAGCTGAGGATCTTCTTTCCTCAGCTCAGAAAAAGTTTCTTTTTAGTGCCAGAAGCAGGAGAAACATACTTCAAGTCGCTCGTACTATCGCCGATCTGGAAGGAAGTGAGGCATTGTTATCCGTACATGTCGGTGAAGCGATTCAGTACAGACCATCCCATTTTGTCGAGTCATTCTAATTGTTTTGCCGGCGTGGTTAATTTTATTTCTTCCCAGATGACAGAATAAATTTCCTATAGATCGCGTGCGTGGAGAATATCTCTTGCAATGATCATCCGCTGAATTTCGTTTGTCCCCTCAAATATTCTGTTGATCCTTGAATCGCGGTACATCCTTTCAATCGGGAATTCAGTTATAAAACCGTATCCTCCAAATATCTGCATAGCACTGTCAACGATTTTATCCAGGGCTTCAGAACAGTACAGTTTGACCATCGAAGATTCTCTGGTGATCATCTCACCCTGATCATACAACCATGCTGTTCGATAAAGAATCGATTCCATATTATATATTGCTGTAGCCATGTCCGCCAGCATCCACTGAATTCCCTGGAACTTGGATATTGATTTTCCGAACTGTATCCTTTCCTTGGCGTATGCGGTGGAAAGAGCAAGTGCCTCTTTCGCTGCGCCGAGTGCCGCGGCTCCAAGACCCAATCTTCCAGTGTTAAGAACCTTCATACCTACGACGTATCCGCGTCCTACTCTTCCGAGCACGTTCTCCTTAGGCACTTTTACATTTTCCAAGATGAGTTCGGCTGTCTCTGATCCCCTTATGCCCATTTTTTCTTCAATTTTTCCCACGCTGAAACCCGGAGAACCTTTTTCAACTATAAATACCGTTACTTTACCTCTTTTGCTGCCATCATCCACTTTAGCGAAAAGGGTGAAAATGTCCGCGAAACTGCCGTTGGTGATAAAAAGCTTGTGTCCATTAAGAAGATAATGATCCCCCTTATCTTCAGCTGTGGTTTCCGGGTTATAGGCGTCAGAGCCGGCGTTTGCTTCGGTCAGCGCGTAGGCTGCGATCTTGCTTCCCTCGCAGAGTGGAACCAGGTATTTCTGCTTCTGCTCTTCAGTTCCGAATATATAGATTCCAGAAGCTCCTATACTCTGGTGGGCGCCTATAAATGTCGCTGTAGAAGCGCACCCGCGGCCAATTTCCTCCTGCATTATGCAATAACCCATTTCACCCATACCCGCACCGCCGTATTCGGGGGGAAAAGAAACTCCAAGGAGTCCTAGCTCCGCAATTTTATTAATAATTTCTTGGGGGATTTTCTTTTCCTTGTCGATTTTCTCTGCCGCTGGTCTTAATTCTTTGTCGACAAATTTCTTAACCATATCTTTAAGCATTTTTTGTTCGTCAGTAAATGTCCAGTCCATTTCTTTTTTCCTCCTAACACACTCTTAGTGAAAAGCGCTCGAGGCAAATGCCAAAAACCTTTTCAATTTGAAAAATCATAGCCCCCATAAGGTAAATATTTTCATTCACAGGAAATGCAAGCATAAAAACAACTCTCGCCCGTGTCAAGGAAAATGAAACCGGTTGCTGATTTGAGTGGTTATATGATACCTTTACGAAATTAAAGAATATTTGCCGGTGTTTTGTTCTAACTAGAAAGATGATTCCTTTGAATACGAATTTACACGAGGGACATTTCCCAATTGGGAAAAATAAGGCCGGCGTTATTTTGACCATGCTTATGCCCGAAATAAGAAGAATAGTTGCCGGCAAGAAAACTCCTTCTGTTACCTCGATTGCCAAAAGGACGAAGTCAGCTTTTAAGGTGCTTGTTTCCACGGTAATAAGCGCGAGGACCAAGGATGAAGTAACGCGGGAGGCGAGCGAACGGTTGTTCGCTCTTGCGGATTCTATAGGCAAGATGTCGGTTCTTTCTGAGAAGAAAATAGCTAAGGCTATATATCCCGCGGGATTTTATAATACAAAGGCAAGATCGATTAAAAGACTTTCAAAACAACTCGCAGAGGAATTTAATTACATAGTTCCGGATACAATCGAAGAACTTCTCAGGTTGCCGGGCGTTGGCAGAAAGACTGCTAATCTTGTTTTGGCGCAGGGTTTTGGTAAGCCTGCGATATGTGTTGATACACACGTTCACAGGATTATTAACAGGCTGGGAATGATAAAAACGGATAATCCCGCTCAGAGTGAATATGCCCTTCGTGAGGTATTGCCTCAAAATTTATGGATAGAAATTAATGATATTTTTGTGGTTTTTGGCCGGACGTTATGCAAACCTATATCGCCGATTTGCAGCGCGTGCGAGATCCGCGGTCTGTGCAAGCGAATCGGAGTAGAAAGATCAAGATAAATTAAGAAATGAGAGGGAAAGTTAATTTAAGGCGAGAATTCTTGACTGATTAGGAGATTGCAATGAAGAAGCTGTTTGTTTCCTTCACCTTGGTTTTGATTTTTATCCAGCCGGCACTGGCAGGACAACCCGAGTTTGACTCATATTTTACTTCCGGGTGTCTCCGGGTTGATTTATATCATACAGGATATAAGGATACAGAAATTTTTAGTATAGATGAAATTATTAAGGAGCCGCACTGGGGCGGTAATCACAATGCTCTTGTAGATACAATGAATCTCGGAGTATATATCTTCCGTGTTTTTGACTTGAAGACAAACAGCTTAATCTTCTCGAGGGGATATTGTTCTATCTTTGGAGAGTGGATTACAACCGATGAAGCAATAAACGGCACCGCGCGGACCTTTCATGAATCACTGGTTATGCCTTTTCCGAAAAGGCCTGTCCAGATAAGAATTGACCGGAGAGACCGCGAAAACATTTTCGCCAATACTTTCGATTTTGTCGTCGATCCGGATGATTATCATATAACTACGGAAAGCAGGTACGACTATTTCAGAGCGAGAACTTTGATAAAGAATGGACCGTCGTCCAGGAAGGTTGATATTGTTATCCTTGGTGATGGATATTGCGTGGATGAAATGCATAAATTCCGAAAAGATGCTAAAAAACTTATCAATGAATTGTTCAGTGTCGAACCCTTCAAGAGCAGGAGGGATGATTTTAATGTGCGTATAATTGAATCCGTGTCAGCCCAGTCCGGAGTTGATAATCCCCGAGAGAGGGATTACAGGAATAATCTTCTCGGCCTTTCATTTAATATTTTTAATATTGACAGATATATGATTTCCACTGCCAACAAGGTTATAAGGGATATCGCGTCAAAGGTTCCTTACGATCAGGTGATCCTGCTGGCAAATGAGGGGAAATATGGCGGCGGAGGAATCTTCAATCTCTATTCTGCCGC
>DAOWMJ010000212.1 GCA_030643145.1 Candidatus Latescibacterota bacterium
AATTCTGTCGCTCGCGGAAGCTATCTCGCGCGCGTTTAAAACACCGGCGGCAGTTTCTATAAGCGGCATAAGAAGGAGATTATCCTCGACCTTTTCTCTTCTCTCAATTTCCGCCATTATCTTTTCAACATCGTTTATATTTCCGGCTTCCTCAGATTTCGGTATAAGAAGCGTATCCGGTCCGGCAGGCAGAACCATCTCAATATCGAGCCTGCCATATTCGGTTGAGAGTGGGTTTATCCTTACAATCTTTTCCGCTTCTCCGAAATCGACTGTCATCAAAGTGTTTCTGACCAGAACTCTTGCCGCATCTTTTTGGGATGGGGCAACCGAGTCTTCCAGATCAAATATTACACAATCCGCTCCAAAAAGGCCGCCGTTAAACATCAGCGAAGGGTCATTCCCCGGCATATAGAGACGAGTTCTTCTTAGCCTTTCTTTCTGAGGTTTCCGGCGGGGCACCTTTCTTTCCGGCAAACAACCCGGGCCTTCAATCTCATATAACCTCCTCGCGGCAGCCTCTATACGCGCCTGAATCACATAATCAAAGGCCCCCTCGTCGGTTACTTCAATCTCACAATGCTGAACTCCAAGGGTTTCCAAGGTCTCCTTTACAGTAGCTTCTATCTTACCGCCGAACATCTTTATGACTTTGCTTACGATTCTGATGGAAAGCCCGCCACTATTTTTAGTTTTAATTTTAACAAGCAGATCACTTTTCTTTCCTGCTCTTCCAGTCATCGTCTCTTTTATTCTACTCATAGCTCACTTCCATTAAGCTTCGTGCCCCTTTAGTGGCCACCTTAAATCCGCACTGAGTCACTTTCAAGACTGAGCACCCGTGAATCCGGCCATAGCAGCTCTGGATATTTTTCCTTCTTCTAAACTCAAATCTTAATTCATTATTTACGTTAAGTCAAAAAAGAAATAATTCCAACCGCCAAATCATACATTATAATAAATAAGGGCAGGTAGTGCTACCTGCCCTGCGGGTCCCGAAGATTAGATCTACAAATGCTTTTACTGCTAATCTTCCTCTGTCAAAACCTGATCAAGCCTATTCTCCTAATTACCTGGGGGGGAGAATTGTTTTTGTTGAATCGCGGGCTCAAATCTCAGGTTGTTATTACTATACTATCAATATTCATGCCAATAATGACTAATTGCCATTCATTAATAAGTGTTTTTATTTTACAGCCTGCAAAAAACCTGCTTACCTCAAACAAACAAAGATGTTAACCTATATCAAATATATTTATTGAACCCTTCATTTTCTATAACTTGAGAACCTTTATCAGATAGAACTATTCGCTCGACGTGACAAAAATTTTAACGCTGGGCAGTATAGTGTAAATTTATTTACCTCATGCGTTAAACACATGTACATTCCCCTATGAATATTGTACTATCTCTTACATGAAACCTTATCGGCTTGGAAATACGGATATTATGGCATGCCCCGTTGGTTTCGGCGGCATCCCCATCCAAAAACTTTCTTTCAAGGACGCGGAAAGAGTGTTGCTTCACGCTGTCGAAAGAGGGATTAATTTTTTTGATACCGCACGCGGCTACACCGATAGTGAGAAAAAAATGGGGCGGGCGTTTAAAGCACGCAGGGAAAAAGTCTACCTTGTAAGTAAAGCTATGTCACGTGATTTCAGAGGCATGACTCTCGAGCTTGAAACAAGCCTCCGCGATCTTCAAACAGAAACCATCGATCTTTATCAACTGCACTCTGTCGCTAGTGAAAAGATCCTGGAGAGGATCATTGGGCCTCGCGGGGCTCTTGAGGCTCTCCTTAAAGCCCGTCAAGCCGGGAAAATCCGCTGGATCGGCATAACAGGGCATTCCCGGCCCGTTCTTCTGAAAGCCGTAAAAACCGGACTCTTTGATACTGTACAATTTCCCTTCAATCCGATAGAGGATGAATGGGAACAAGATGTAATTCCGGCGGCAAAAGAAAAGGGAATGGGTATTATTGGCATGAAGCCGGTTGCCGGAGGCGCTATAAGAAATGTATCGGCCTCCATAAGATTCACCCTTTCGAAGGGTGTGGATGTTTCTATCCCGGGGATGGATTCGATAGAAGAAGTAGACGAAAACGCGCTGGCCGGCGAAGCCCCAAAAAAAATCACCGATAAAGAGCTTGTAAAATTGAAAGAGGAAAAAGAAATCTGGGGGGGCAAGTTTTGCCGCCGCTGCGGCTACTGCATGCCTTGCCCCCAGGGTCTTAACATACCTTTTCTGCTTCTTATAGAAGCCTACTACAGCCGCTACGATTTAAAAGAGTGGGCACTTTCAAGATTGAAAAAACTTGACAAGAAATATGACGACTGCATAGCATGCGGAGAATGCCTTGAAAAATGCCCCTACGAACTTCCCATCCCGGACCTAATGAAGAAATCCGGCAAAAGAGTTGTCTGATCCCGCAGCTGCTATCAATCCCTATGAACCCGGGGAGTTTATTCCAGCCTGCTTTATCGATAAATATTTGTTCTCTTTTAAAAAGTTGAAAATGAATTGTCCTGGTTTCTTTCATAAACAACCTTTTTTCTTTGAGGTTTATTCTCTTTTTCATCTTTTCTGGAAATCTACCCACTCCACGTGTTATATTCTTTAATAGTGCCTGCTTGTGCCTAACACAGCAAAGGAAAAATATTATGGGTTTTATAAAAAGACTGTTCGGCCTTGAAGTTAAGCCGGGGGAACCTGAAAAATTAAGCGACAATTCATTTGACGCCGTAATAACAGAAAACGACAAGCCCTGTTTCGTTCATTTCTATTCTCTCTGTAATGCTTCATCCCAAGTTATGAGCGGCCTCCTAAACGAAATTGGACCGGACTACATTAAAAAAGCAAGCTTTTATAAAATGAATGTCCGGGATAATCCTTACACTCCGCAGAAATTAAAAATAACCGGGGTCCCCGCAATTGTTGTTTTCAAAGAAGGGAACCCTGTTGAGTCGCTTACAAAATTGACTCCGCTTAATCAGCTCAGGGAATGGATTGAAAAAAATCTATAGAAATTTATTTCCGTTTCGTCCGACAGGCTGAAAGGCAATTATGAAGGAATATAGTTTTAATAATAGTGTTCTCAGAATTATTCTTGGCGATATTACAAAAGAGAAAGTTGACGCAATAGTTAACGCTGCCAATTCGCGGCTTTTGGGCGGCGGCGGTGTGGACGGCGCTATCCATAGAGCGGGCGGGCCCGAAATCATGGCGGAATGCGATAAAATTCGAGCGGTTAAAGGAGGATGCCCTACCGGCGAAGCGGTAATCACAACTGCCGGCGCCCTACAGGCAAAATACGTAATTCACACTGTCGGCCCCGTATGGAACGGAGGGAAAAGGAAAGAGCCAGAACTTCTCGCCTCCTGCTATTTCAACAGCCTGCGAATTGCCGATGAGCGCAACTGCCGTTCAATATCGTTCCCCTCCATAAGCACGGGGGCCTACCGTTTTCCTACTGATAAAGCCGCATACATCGCTCTTACGACTATTGCCGCTGGAATTGAAAAAAGCAGTCTCGTTGAAGTAAGATTTATACTCTTTTCCAGAAAAGATTTTGATCTATACTCAAAAACTCTTGATAAAATCACAGATTCACAAGGAAACAATTGATGCTTAAATATATCCTGATATTAG
>DAOWMJ010000102.1 GCA_030643145.1 Candidatus Latescibacterota bacterium
TCCCAGAGCCCACTCTCTTCATTAAACCAGATTACTTTAATGTCGGCGCTCTCCGAGTCGATAACATCCATCGACAGGGACATGATCACATCTTTGTTAAACTGGATCCCGTGGGGTCCCAGCTGTACAACCGCGCTTGGGAACCGGGGCATTTCAATGGTTATCTCCGTATCTTGATCCAGCGCTCCCGGAGGGAAGTAGAGACTGAAATAACCATTGTCGACCATTCCGCCATCTTCGGCGGAAATCACCTTTGAAGTTACCTTTGAAGCTGATCCTACTATAGATCTATAGGATCCCTCAGGGGTGGAGAGAAGTTGAACGAAAAGGGGGTTCTCAACACCGGACAAAGTTTCTTCCTGCGAGGGGGAAACAGGAGAGTAATCTCCACAGCCATAAGCAGCCAGTACACTGAGGAAGGTAATGATGGTGAGGAATTTCCGGGCTATGGATTGTCCTGACATTCTTCCCACCTCCTGAGGGTTTTGGGTAAAAAAAGTATTAATTCCTTTGTTACATATTTCATTTTCCAGTTACTACACTAAGGCAACGCGAGTGCCATATGAGGTTTCCTGGGAAATTGGACGGTCTGATATGGTCTGGGAATGGCATTTAGCATTAACAGCACAACCACTATAACCACTTGTATGGCAGACAGTTATAAAGATGCGATTTCCCCGTTTGCTCATACTTAAGTCGTGCAATATTAGTTAATTTCATCCGTAACACACGTATATGCCCTTAGGGGGATTGGGGGTTTTTCAAGGTAAAATTCGGGTTGTTTTTAAAATAATTGGATGCAAGGAGTGTAACTAGAGGAATGTCAATTAGTTACAAAAGATGGTTCATATCGGCCGTTTTTGGAGTTTTCCTTTATTTCTGAGGGATCTATTCCGTGTTTTTTCAATTTGTACCTGATAGTTCCTCGTTCTAACTCAAGAAGCCTTGCTGCCGCGGCTACATTTCCATCGGTTCGTGTCAGCGCGGCAACTATCGCTCCCCTCTCTATCTCTTCTAAGGATGCTCCTTCCGGTGGAAGATCGATCTTTATAGTTCCCTGTTGTTTCCCGATGTCTATGGTTGTTTCGTCGTTTTCAACTTCTAGTGGAAGATCTTCAATCTTAATTTGTCCACTCGTGTTCAGCAGGACAGCTCTTTCTATAATATTAATTAATTCGCGGATATTCCCCGGCCATGTGTACCGCTTTAAAATTTTTATCGCTTCATCTGTTAGTGTGATCTTACCTTTCTTAAGACGGTTCGCGAACTGACTTGTATAGTTTCTGGCTATTGGCTCTATATCATCCGTTCTATCCCTCAATGGAGGAAGGATGATTTCGATTACATTCAGCCGGTAGAAGAGATCGGCCCTGAAACATTTCTCCAGAACGTCTTGCTTGAGGTTTCTGTTTGTCGCGGATATGATCCGCAGATCAACTGGAAGAAACTGAGTACCGCTGACGCGTCTTATTGTTCTTGAGTCAAGGAATTTAAGCAGTTTTGCCTGGAGCCTGTAGTCGATTTCGCCTATTTCATCGAGGAATATTGTCCCTCCGTTGGCGCATTCGAACAAACCGATTTTTCTTTCTTTTGCGTCTGTAAAGGCCCCCTTTTCGTGTCCGAAAAATTCACTTTCAAGAAGATTTCGGGGAATAGCGGCGCAGTTTACTTCAATAAAGGGACCATTCTTTCTTGGGCTTGCTATATGTATCGCTTTGGCAATGGCGCCTTTGCCGGTGCCATTCTCTCCCGTTATCATAATTGTAGTGCTTTCGCTTGAAGCGACTTTCTTTGCAAGCTGAATCACATTCTGGATAGGTTTGCTAATTCCGATGATGTTCTCAAAACCTTCAGGGCTCTGGTTGATTTTGTCAATCGCGTATCTTTGCTTGCGCTTTCCCACACCCTGGGCTATCTGCGCGAGAAGCCGGGAAAGATCATTACTGCTGTATGGTTTAAATAGTATATGCCTCGCCCCGAATTCAATAGCAGCTTTGTCGCTTTTCATATAGCTTTTGGGCAGGAGCAGAAGAATCTGAGTTTTTGAATGTTCAATATGCCAATCTGAGATTACAGCGGCAGCTTTAGAGTAATCTTCCTTTTGCCAGGATTCAGGTACGGAAAGGATCAATAGTGGCGCGAAACCTTTATTGTTCGAAGAGACAAGGTCATTTACGGAGGAGAATTCGTTAATTTCCCACCCGGCCTCTCTGCAGTCACCTGTGAGAGGATTATCTTTACCCTGCTGGGGGTTTATAATATCGACTACGAGTGACATATTCTTCACCGGTGAATTTTGAGTAGTAATCAGTGTATTTAGCTCTTGAATCAAAAATAGCAAGATATATGCCGATGAAATTGCTAAGATGTGAAACGCCGGATAGTGATAAAAATAAGGCTTTATTTATTTTAAAGTGACCTGTTGCGGTACGTCCTTTTCTTTGGTATTTTTCGAATATATTTAATCTATTGATAATTGCGGCAAGGAGCTTTAGGGCTATGGGAAGAATGGAATTTTCCAGAGAGTGTATATTTGATTTACCCCTGAATCCGAAAAAAAGGAGATCGCATTTTGATAAATTTCTTTAAATCAGCATTTATTATTTTTATCTTTTCCGCTGCAGCTTTGTTTTCCGGATGCAGCGAGGAAAAAGGGGCTGGAATACCTCCTGTGATATACTCGATCTCGCCTGATACTGTGGGTTTGGGAGATACGATAATTGTAGAGGGGGATCGCTTCAATATGACTCCATGGAAGAACAGAATAGTCTTCTCCCCGGGAGAATTTACTCACAGCGCGATCAACAGATATGCCGTTCCATTCGAAGGTGATCGAAATACTCTTAAAGCGGTTGTTCCTGTCGATGTCTTTACCGGAAAATTGAGAGCGGAGCAGATAAGCCCGATTGCCGGGTTGCTTCCGTTGAGTGGAGGCGAGATATTTCTTCCTACTTCTTCGTTGCCCTTCTATCTGACATTAGAGCAGGGTGATGTCGCTAAGGGTTTCTTCTGTTCGGAAAGTTTTGATTTTCCTTTGTGTACCGGAGGGACGAAACGGCATCTACTGGTTGTATTCAGCAATTCGGTACCGCCTGATGGATCTACGAATTATAATTATTCGATTGAACTTGATGGTGTATCGGGGGGCGCTTTTTTCGCCGTCGGCCAGAAGAAGAAACCGATGATCAAAAAAACTAATCTCCATTTATCAAATGATAATAATGAAACGGGATCTTTTGAATTCGACAGGAAGAAAAGAGAAGAAACAGTTGAACTTCTAAAAAAAGAAGGGGCGAATTTATCATCCGTGATCGAAAAAGAAAAAATATATTCACCTGTAACAGTGGGACGAGCGGCTCCAGACAGTATGGGATTTGATGTTTACTCTGATTATGACGGCTCAACAACAGATCCGGGCAGCTATACAAGAGTCAAAGCTTATTTAAAATATGAGGGTAGCCATACATTACTTTATCTTGACAGTTCAACAGATCCGGGGTGCATAACTGATTTGGAAGCTTATGCGCTGGGACAGGAATTTGAACAGAGTGTTTATCAGACAAACCACGAATATTATGGTGAAGAGTCCGATATAAATGGGGACGAAAAAGTCACTATATTGATGTCCCATGTTATTAACGAGCTAACGCCGAGTGGTGTAGATTGGTATATCGCGGGGTTTTTCCTTCCTACCGATCTATTGCCTTTCATGGTAGACGCAAACTGCACAAACGCTATGGAAATCTTTTACACAATTGTCCCTGACCCAGGCGGGATTTACGGTACCGTGTTGCCAAAGGAAGCTGCCCTGGAAACAATAGAAGGTGTTATCGGCCATGAATTTGTTCATATGATAATGTTCAACTACAGGATTTTAACTTACGGAAGCGGTTTTCTCGCGACCTATATAGAGGAAGTGTGGTTGGAGGAAGGTCTTGCCCATATGGCTGAGTATCTTAATGGACATTTTGCCGACAATATTGGAAGGGCCGACAAATTCCTGGCCGATCCGGGCGATGCGTCGCTTGTGTACGGTGAAGATAATATTCCCAAACGTGGGGCGGCTTTTCTCTTCCTGCGCTATCTGGCGGACAGGTATGGTAACGGGATATTCAAAGAACTTGTCCAATCAAAAAGGAGCGGGATTAAGAATATTGAATATGTAACAGGTGAGGATTTTATTGAGCTTTTCGCCGATTGGAGTGTTGCCCTTTACTTGAGCGGAAAGGATATCGCTAACGATCCGCGTTTCGAATACTCTTCAATTGATCTCGAAAAGGATTTCAAGCCTCTTGATATTAACAGTATTACTTCACTTTTTCCCTCTGTGTCGGGAAATGTCAGGGCATTGGCCCCGGAGTTTGTAGAATTTAATCTTTCATCTGAAGCAACTCATAATATTTTTATTCAAAGTAGCAGTCACGGGAGCATGAACGCGATTATTATCCGCCGGTAAAAATTCTTTGATGAAGAATAATCAGAGGCCTGTTATATTTGTAAACGATATATAGTTGGATATTTCAAGGTGTGTAAGAAACAATTCCAGTCTGTCGATACATGGTTCAATTTCTTTTTCAAACTTTGCCTCCATTTGATCCACGATTTCCCCCACGCATCTTTTTCCATCGCACAGTAGCCATACGGCGCTTCCAATTTGATCGAGTTTAATCTTGAGGAATGGATTTTTAACCCTTGGCCGTAGATACTTGACGAGAAATCTGTTTTTAAATTTCGGCTCGAGCAGGGTTACAATTCCATCCTTCCCTGCGTTGTGTTCTATCAGCCTTTTTGGAATAAGCTTGAGAAGATTAACTTCTGTTTTGTTTATTTTCTTTTCAGGTTTCATCTTCTTGGGGATTAACCCGGGTTCAATAGCGCAAATCAGTTGTTGGTCGTCAGAAATCAGACGGTTTCTATAAACCTTGAGTGCTGAATACTACCTATAAAAAGGGGTTAAAGTCAAGAGGATGCTACCGGTGCTGTTAGAAAACTGACAGCGGAAATAGTATAATAGAATAAAATTCTAATCTGAACTTTCGGTATATCTTGGAGTTAAACGAATATTTCAGTTATGGAATGGTGATTGCCTTTGTATTAGACGATTAGTTTATATAAACGGATAAGCATAATTTCAGTTACCGGTAATTGTCATGGCGGGAACTGGCTATCTTAAACAAGAATTTTGGTAGTCACAATTAATAAAGTAGCAATGTATGGAAGCTAATAAGATCATGGAGGAAATTACCCGGCAGCTTTGCGACATTTACGGTGCTGTAGCTGCGCTTATAACGGTGTCGTTTCCCGTCGGGGAAAGAAGAACAGTTCTTTTTAGAAACAGGTACAAATCGACCGGTGAGAATAGTAATGAGGCTTTTGTCGATCAAAGATTAAAACCCGCTGTAGAGCAGAGGCTTCTTTTTTTAACGACTCCAATTCGAAGAGATGTTAAAGGAGGGGTAAGTTCGGTTCAGGAAGTCTCACCCCCATTTTCATATAGCTCAAGCCAGTTTACCGCGGTGCCAGGATTGCCACCCCGTTGGGGTGTCTCAACCGGAGGAAGCGGACCTCTCGTTTTCAAAGGAACTTTTGATGGTTTTGATATCGAAATATCTCTTGATAGTGATAGAGCTTTAACTGCAACCGTTCCGGGACGGAAGGTTCCTGATACAGCTTTTTGCTTCAGGCTCCTTGAGAAAGCTCTGCCGTTGTTTTATGTACAGGATTACAGGGAAGATATCCCCTCTAGAGGCAAGGGTGAAGAAATAGGATTATTTGATCCACGGATCATTGGGAATTCAGAAATTATCAGATCTCTTAAGAGACAGATTCAAAAAGTTGCCTATAGTGAGTTGTCCGTGCTAATAGAAGGTGAAAGTGGAACGGGCAAAGAGATAATAGCTAAAAATATCCATGGTTTGAGCAGAAGAGCTTCCGCCCCCCTTGTTACGGTGAACTGCATGGAAGTACAACCTTCTCTGCTTCGAGCGGAGCTCTTCGGCCATGCAAAGGGGGCTTTTACGGGGGCGGTAGGAGAGAGGGCCGGACTTATTGAGAGCGCCCGGGGAGGCACATTCTTTCTTGATGAAATAGGGGAAATGCCCGCTAATCTCCAGGCAGCTCTTCTCAGAGTAATTCAGGAAAGAGAGATAAGGAGAGTTGGGGAAAGTTGCCAAAGGAGTATAGATGTAAGATTTATATTTGCAACCAACAAGAATCTTTCAAAACTTGTTGAAGAAGGCAGTTTCAGAGAGGATCTATTTTATCGTGTTTGCGGAACAAGGATGCATGTGTCTCCATTGCGGGAAAGGAAAGAGGATATTTTGCTCCTCGCCTCATATTTTCTTCATATACAGGCTCGAAGAGAGAATGTGCGGGTACCTCGACTTGACGCCTCCGCCGCGAAAAGAATGCTATACTACAATTGGCCCGGGAATGTTCGTGAACTTGCAAATGAGATGGAAAGGGTTGTTGCTTTTAATGAGGGGAAACGACTTATCCGTGAAGAAATACTTTCGGAGAAATTAACACATAACACCGGAAAACGAGTATCCACTGTCTGTAAATATTCAGCGACACTCCCCGCGGCTATGATGAAACTGGAAGCCGGGATGATTTCAGATATGTTGAATAGATTCGACGGTAACAGAACGAAAAGCGCTGAGGTTCTTGGAATCTCCAGGCAGGGCCTCTTGAATAAGATGAAAAAATATAGCCTGCGGTGAGTAGTAACTATAATTAACTTACGTTACTGAAGGTATATCTACTCATATGCTTACGGACTAGGCAGTTACAATTATTTAAGGGGCGTTGAAAAACAAAAGAAATTCAGATAAATCTTAATCAATAGTAATAATAGAAAATATTTATCTTTACAGGACTTCCCCCAAAAATCAGTCTAACAATCGACTAACCTGAGCAATAGCAAATAATTGCATATAATTGCAAGTGGAAACGGTGTTTTTTGCTGATTTTTAGTAAAAAATGGGGGAACTTTATGCATACAAGAAAGGGTCTCCTGTATTAAGGTAGAGGTAACCAAAAAGAACGTAAGTTCTACTCTACCAAAGGAGACCCAAATGCAATATAGCAAAATAGCCGGGAAAATACGAGA
>DAOWMJ010000014.1 GCA_030643145.1 Candidatus Latescibacterota bacterium
CGGGACGGCAAGTTGGTTTTGGATCAGTTTTTCGCGCGGGATTATACGGAAGAAGAACCCCTGCTTGAGTTTACCCGCGATTTTCTTCAAAGTTTCAGTACAATAGTTACATTTAACGGTAAGGGTTTCGATATACCTTTTATGCTCGACAGAATGAAGGTGTTCGGCATTGAAGCTTCAATGCCCGGGTATCATGTTGATCTCCTCCCGATTTCAAGAAAGATTGTAGGAAAGAGAACGCCAAATCACAAATTGAATACGCTTGAAACATATTTGTTAGGAAGAAAAAGAATTGCGGATGTTCCAGGGCGGTTGATTCCCGAGTTGTATCATGATTATGTAAGAACAGGTAACGCTGCTGATATCAAGGGAATTATCAAACATAATCGTATAGATCTTATTTCACTGATGCGCCTGATTGTTTTTTTTCTTTCTGACAGGCTTTACCTGGAGGAAAAAGATTGAACACAAACCGGTTCTTAAAGAAACTGAAAACGGACGAATTTTACAGGAACCAGATAGCCTTTAGTCATAAAATTCCCGCGCGCGAGGCTAAATGGGGAAAACTTGATCGGCCTTTGCCGAGGGAGCTGACAAATGTTTTAAATAATTTAGGTATAAAAAGGCTTTATACTCATCAGGTTGAAGCGATAAAAGCGCTTAGAAAAGAAAAGTGTGTGGTTGTAGTAACTTCTACGGCGAGTGGAAAAACATTATGTTACAATATTCCAGTTATTGAAAAACTTCTTGAAAATCCTGAAAATAGGGCATTGTATCTTTATCCTACCAAAGCGCTCGCGCAGGATCAGCTCAGAGTTCTGGAGCGTTTCGGGGAAGGGATAAACTTTAAAGCTGGTACTTACGATGGGGATACTCCTTCTTCCCGGAGGAAAAGATTGAGGGGGGAAGCAGATATTCTTTTGACGAATCCTGATATGCTTCATTCCGGGATTCTGCCGAACCACGCGAAATGGGCGCGTTTCTTCGCGCGGCTTCGTTTTATTGTTATTGATGAAATACATACTTACCGGGGAATATTTGGCTCTCACGTTGCAAATGTAATAAGAAGGCTTGAGAGGATCTGTCTGCACTACGGAGCGAGTCCGGTATATGTTGCTTCCTCGGCTACTATCGCGAATCCTGGTGAACACGCGGAGAGATTGATTGGTAAAAGGATAAAGGTCATTAAAAAGGATGGATCACCGCGAGGTGAAAAAAGGATTATTATATGGAACCCTCCGACTATTGATGAGATCGGTGTGGACCGGCGAAGCTCAAACGCTGAAGCGGCCGATATTATAGCAAGACTCGTTATGGATAATATTCAGACGATAGCCTTTGTCAGGTCGCGGGTTGTAAGTGAAGTAATAACGCGTTACGTTCGCGGTATCCTAAGCGGTTACCGTTCTTCCCTTGATGACACTGTTCACCCTTACAGAGGCGGCTATCTTCCCAAAGAGCGAAGGGAGATTGAACGGCGTCTTTTTGAGGGTGAGCTTAAAGCCGTTATCAGCACAAACGCTCTTGAACTTGGAATTGATGTCGGCGCTCTTCTTGCCTCGGTTATTGTGGGTTATCCCGGCAGTATAGCTTCGACATGGCAGCAGGCTGGAAGAGCCGGCAGGGGAGATGAAGAATCTATTGTTTTTTTTCTGGCTCATAATACTCCACTCGATCAATATCTTGTAAAACACCCGGACTATTTCTTCGGAAGATCGCCCGAGAACGCGATAATTGATCCGGAGAATGCTCATGTGCTTCTCGGGCAGTTAAGGGCGGCAGCGTTTGAACTTCCCCTTTCCGGGAGTGAAGTGGTGAAAATGGGGGAATACGCTCCAGCTATCGCGGAGCTTCTTGAGGAAGAACGCGAATTCAATTTCGTAAAGGGAAAGTGGTATTGGAGAGGGCACGGATACCCAAGCGCTTCGGTCAATCTGAGGAATATTTCACCCAATAGTTATACAATAATTGATACGACCAACGAAAACAAGGTTATTGGAACTGTAGATGAAGCAAGCGCTTTCCAGCAGGTTCATCCACAGGCTGTTTATCTGCACCAGGCTGAGACCTATTTTGTAGATGATCTGGATATTGAGAAAAAGATGGCTTTTGTCAATAAGTGCGATGTTGATTATTATACACAATCCATTACGGAAACACGGGTTAAGGTTGACCGTGAAGAAAAGAAGAAGATATGGAGGATAAGTCAAGCGGCTTTCGGGGATGTTTCGGTTACCGATCTGACTTTTATGTTTCGTAAAATAAAGTTTGGAAGCCGGGATTCTATAGGGTACGGGAAATGTGATCTTCCCCCTCAGGTGCTGGAGACCATGGGGTTGTGGCTTGTACCTCCCCCTGAGATATTCACCCTTGTCAGGAAATGGGGCAGGGTACCTTCCGAAGGATTGCTTGGGCTTTCTAATGTTCTGCGCGAAGTGGTTCCTCTTTTTGTGATGTGCGACCCTCTGGATATCGGAACAACGGTGAATGCCGGATCTACGACAGGCCAGGCGGTATATCTGTATGACAAATACCCGGGGGGGCTCGGGTTTTCTCTTAAGAGCTATGATTTGATTGAAGAGATAATGATGGCGGCTCTTGAGCTTATTAATTCGTGCTCCTGTGAAAGCGGATGTCCATCCTGTGTCGGATCCCCGATCCCGCCATTTTCTCAGCTTGACCCTGATACGGGAGGCAGGGGGATGATTCCCGATAAGGAAGCGGCTCTTGTAATTCTTCATTCACTCCTTCAGATTGAACCGTATCTTCCTATAATTCCTAAGGTGAAAAGAGATGTAAAAGAGGAAAAAAGACCGAAAGGCAAGCCCCTGCCGGTTGAACTTGAGGGCAAGCTTCGCGAGAGTCTTTATGGAAGAAACAAGAAGAATAGACTTGAAGATTGATTAAAAATGTAAAGATTGCATAATTGACGTGCGAAAAAAGCTGTGTTATATTAACCAAGTATAGCTTGATGATCTTTGTTTGCTGAACATATCGATAATATCCATAGTTCTACAAACCGGAATGAAAGGGGACACTTTGAACCTGAAGGCTGGATGTTGGATTGAGAGAGTAATCATTTTCTTTGTAATTCTTTCTATCTCAGGTCTTTCTCTGATTTCCTGCTCGAGAAGGCCCGGTAGCGCGGATGACCTTGTAAAGAAAGTTATTAATGCCTATGGGGGGAGTGAGGGAATAAATGCTCTTGCGAGATACAGAGGTAGTGGATTTTTAAAGAAGCTTCCTATCGGGAAAATGGTCAAAAACTATCCTCTGGATCTTTTTCAGGATATGTACAGATATAAAGAATGTGTTGCTTATGTTACAAAAGGGGATGCGGTTGAAAGATGGGTATGGATAAATGACGGTGAAAAAATATTAAAGTGGACAAATTCTGATAAGAAACTTAATAAGCCGGCACTGGAAAACAGTTTACTGCAATACAGGTTTCCGCTGATTCTTTCCTGGATGCAAAAGTCAGGGGTGGCAGGCGAGTTGATCGGCAATTCCGGAGAGGGTCTCTACAAGTTGCGGTTCAAAGATGAAGAGAATATTATTGACGTCACGGTTAACGGCAAAGGCTGGCTGCTTAATCGAATTGAAGTGAATAGATCAACGGATTCTCTGATTTATGCGGAAGAATATAGTAATTACTGCAAAGTTGAAGGAATACCGATCCCGAATAGAGTTGTTAGAAGTGTGAATGGTAAACCTTACAGCGAGGCCTTTGTTCCCGTTATCAAATATGGATTAGCCTTGCCCGATTCTGTATTCATGATTACGGCAAAGGATACCCTGATAGAGAAAGCTGAGTAGGAAATCGCACCGTCAAGATAGTGCAAGATAAAATTAAAGAAGCTCACTTACTTTAAAGATTGATTTAAAATCGTAACCTTCCTCTGTTATACTCTGTTTTGCTCCTTCTTCGCGGTCTACAAGTACAATTATTTCAGCGATTTGTCCTCCAGCTTCCGTAATTGCCCTTGCCGCTCTTAACAGGGAACCACCCGTTGTTACAACATCTTCTACAATTACAGTTTTGGTTCCCTCTTTGAATTTTCCTTCAATTATTTTCTTTGTTCCATGGACTTTTGATTCCTTCCTTATTAGGAATCCTTCCTTTTTTTCCTCTTTTAGCGCGGAGAGGGTGAGCAACGCGCCGATTATTGGATCGGCGCCAATTACCGGACCGGCAAAGGCATCATATTCTTTAGGATCCAGTTCGTCCAGCAGAAGTTTGGCGGTGAGGTAAAGACCTTTCGAATAAAGAGTTGTCATTTTACCGTTTATGTAGTAGTTGCTTTTTCTGCCCGATGCCAGTGTGAAGTTGCCCTTCAGAATCGAGCGGGAAATCAGGATCTTCTTTAATTCTTCTCGTTCATTCATTTTTACTCCTGTCTGGATAAAATAGGTTTCTTATTGCTGTTTATCGGGGGTAAGCTTAACCTGTAAAAAGGGTGATCCCCGCGCAGATTTGGAAAAACCCTATTTTTTTCTCTCCGGTATAAAATCGAAGAGGGTGATGAATGTTATTTTTGCCGCCGGAAGAAATATAGTGGTATTTCGCGTTAAAATTCATAAAAACTCCTCCTTGAGTGAGTCTGTATAACAAGCCGAGGCTTCCATGTACTCCCGGCTGATAATCGGTAAGGCGCTGTTCTATTATTCCGATGGGCCTGATAAGTGTAATAGCATAAAGACCCACTCCAGAACCGGCTGTTGCCGATATCTTATCAGAAAGTTTGTAATATGTAGAAATAGCTGCGGATAAAGAATATATCTGTAACTCAAGGATTTCACCCTGATTAGAATATTGAATATCCTTCTCCGGCAGTTTTGAATCTCCGAAGCTATGGGAAGAAAGAGAAATATCTATACCATACCAAGTTCCAAGTCCCTCGACGAAATGAAGTTCCAATTCGCTTCCTCTGCCGAAGGCGTTATCGAGTTTGTTTGAATTAAAAACAGTTCCAACTCTAAAACCGATTATTCTTTTTCCGTCAATGCCTTCGGCCGCATGGGCAGCATTGGAAATTGAAAATGATATTAATAAAACAGTTATTGATTTCCAAACATTCATATACCGCAGAATATCATAGCTGAAAGGGTTTAAGAAGACATATTTAACTTTGTGCCTGAAATCCGGGGCAGGTTTTCTTAAGCTTAAAATAGGGTGTTTTTATTATGCCGCTGTAATGGTATTTATCTTATTAAAATCATTTTCCTGCTGTATCTATTCTTGCCGATTGTCAGCTTGCAGTAGTATACCCCGGATGGAATTTTTCCCTTTTCAGAGATGGAGGGATTCCAGATAAATGTGTAGTCTCCAGTGGTTTTTTCTCCTAATTCATTTCTGCTGATTGTTTTACCTGAAACGTCGAAAAAGGATATAGTGACTTTTTGGTTGTCATCTATTTCCCCTACACTGTAGGGAATAGTGGTGGAAGGATTGAAGGGATTAGGGTAGTTTTGTCCAAGAGAATTTCTTATGTTCGGGATCAGTCCTTCCGCTATAATTGGGCCGTACTTAACCCCATTTATTTCATTTGCTTCAACAATGTAATAGTAATAATCGGAATATCTGTTTTCGCCGGTGTCGAGAAAACCGTATTCCGGTTCACCGTATATTGGATTTAGATTGCGTTTTTCCATCATTGAATATGACGAGTTTTCTCCTCTGTATATATCAAAACCAATTCCGGCACAATCGTTGCCGGTTGACCAGGAGAGAATTATTTCATCATCTCTTCTTTTGTATGTCGCGAATGAAATTGTTACAGCTGTGTTTTTGTAGAGAGTAATTACAATCTGCAGAGAGTCTCCCTCGATGAGGTTAATATTTGAGATAGTAGTATCGCTATGCGCCGGAGCTGTCGCGTATATCGAGTATACTGCAGGAGGAAGGTGCGCAAATAGATAGAGTGAATCAGGAAATTTATCAAAGGTTCCGATTGTGTCATGTTCGGAATTTACCAGTTTGATAATTGTTCCGGCAGGTGTCTCGTTCAATTCTTTGGATATTATGGTTCCGAATATTGTGCCGGAGGGGCGGTCGAGTGAATAGGCATATGTGGTATCATTGAAATGGAAATAGTAATATCCGCTGTCGGGCAGAGCTGCTACTATATTGGGAGGGTTCCAGGCTAGATCCGCTATTCCCCAGCCATGTTCGAAGCTCCAGCCCCAATGTTCCTCGCCATACTCGCCATTCTTGGTGAATTTAAAATCTATTGTGTCTGGAGGAGCACCGGGTTCATCTATGAATCTCAGTTTAACCCATTCATGATCCCCAAGGGAAGTCATGCTATTCCCGGGGTCGCTCGGATCACATGTTATTCCGTTGAAACTACCGACAAGTTGAATAGAGGATACAGAATCCCCATATAAGTTAAAAGCAAAACAGACTAACCCGCTCGCGAGTAAAATTTGTTTAACTATTTTTAGCATAACCTCTTTAATTTCCTTTAGCTGTTTGCCTAAGTTGTCCTAGCGCAAAAGGAATCACTATAGATAAAATTATACATGAAATAGTGGTTTATGTCAACAATTCAAGCCATTTTTCGTGGGCAGGGGATTGCAAAACATTGTTACTAAAAACGGTTTAAGACAGAATAAAATTAGGTGTGCCTGGGCGCTTAGGGAAGAACCCCTTCGGTTATAAGGTATTCCTCAAGCCTTCGGGTTCCTTCCACCAGATTCTCCATCGAATTAGTGTATGAGAAGCGAAGATATCCTTCTCCCTGATCTCCAAAGTCTATTCCCGGCGTTATGGCGACCCCCGCCTTTTCAAGAATATCAAAGGCCAGTTTATACGAATTTTTTTCAATATGTCCGGCGTCTACAAAGATATAAAAAGCCCCTTTTGGTTCAACGGGGCAGTTCAGCCCCATTGCCGCCAGTCTGCCGAGGAGAAATTTACGTCTTGAATCGTACTTATTTTTCATTTCCTCAACCTCAGGGTGATTCGACAGCAGGGCGGCGATTCCACCTCTCTGGACAAAGGAGTTTGGTGAAATAAAGAAATTCTGCATGATAATTTGAATATCTCGAACGGCGTTGCCGGGGACAATTATATAACCCAGTCGCCATCCCGTCATGGCAAAAACTTTGGAAAACCCATTGAGGACATAAGTATTTTTGGTGAATTCAAGTGTAGAATGCTCCTTCTCTCCATATACCAACCCATGATAAATTTCGTCGCTTATTACCGGTTTTCCCATATTACAGATAGCTTTTAGATCATCAGGAGGAATAATGGTTCCAACCGGATTGGATGGTGAATTGACAAGTATGGCTTTTGTATTGGGGCCGATGGCCTCTTTTACCATAGCTGGTTTAAGGTGAAACCCTTCTTCAGCTTTTGTCCGTATAAAACGCGGTATTCCTCCGAGGTATCTTATGAAGTTTGGATAGCATGGATAATATGGGTTAGCCAGAATGATTTCATCACCGGGATTCTTGATCAGTGATGAAAGTACTACAAGAAGGGCGGGCGAAACCCCCATAGTAACAAGGACTTGCGATTCCGATACATTTACGTCATAATATTTGTTGTAGTATGCTGTTACTGCTGTACGAAGCTCAACTATCCCCCGGCTGTCAGTGTAGTGAGTCTCTCCCTTTCTTAGCGAATCTATGCCGGCTTCGACTATCTTTGGAGGAGTGTCAAAGTCAGGTTCACCTATTTCCATGTGTATTATCCGATTTCCTTTCTCTTCAAGTTCAAGAGCCCGTTGCAGAACATCCATAACGATAAAGGGTTTCATTTCTTCTGGTGGTTTTGTATTCATAAGGGCCTTTCAGTATGAGTAACATACACAGAATAGATATATTTAGTTGTACAAGTCAATTATTTCACTTTATTTTAGGACGCTACTTGATTGTTGCTATAGTCCAATGCCGTCCGGTTCTATGTGCGTCACGCCTGTATGAAAAACAAAAGTCCGGAGAACAGGAAGTGCAAACCCCGGAACTGAAGATATTTCGTTGTTTAATTCCGCCCCTTTTCAGTTCATTTTTAATAAATAAGGGAAGGTCGAGGTACAATTCGTCTTTTCGTTTTTTGATTACATTTTTGTCGAATTGGGCGGCAATTCTCTTGTTTACGCGGTAACATTTCCAGCAAATACCGGGGCCGATAAGTGATATGGTGTATTCAGGGTTAATCAGGAATTGATCAATCATAATGCCGAGGGTTTTGGAAATTATCCCCTTCGCCGCGCCCTTTCTTCCAACATGAATGGCAGCCAGAGTGTTTTCCGGAGGGGAATAGAGTATTACAGGATAGCAATCGGCTGTACTTATAGCTAACGAAAGGCCCTCGCGTTCTGTTATAAATCCGTCGGATGCTTTGTATGATCCGCCTTTATTTACAACCTTAATATTTGAACTGTGGATTTGTTCACCTTTGACGAGATTGTCGCTGGAGATACCGAGTGTGTTAAGAAGAATATCTCTATTCTGATTCACATTTCTGTCCGTGTCGCCAATATTGGCTCCGAGGTTCAGAGAATTAAATGGTGAGGGGCTTACGCCACCTGTTCTTGACGCAAAGTGTAAGTCAAGTTGAGGAGCAATTATTTCGAGGACGGGGAATATCCCGATTTTGAGATCCGATTTTATAATCCATTTCATCCATTTCCATCCCTGCTTAACCGCGGAGTTATATTCCGTTAGTTACGGTGTTCGCTTTATCTTTTGTCTCTCCTTTCATCAGTCTTTAAATATTTTTTCCCGGTTCGGTTTATCGGCGGTCGCGGGAGCTGGAACGTCTGGATTTACCTGATGAATTTCTTGAGGACGAAGAATTTCTTGAAGAAGGCCTGCTACTCGAATTACTCGATGAACTCTTCCTCGTGTTTTGTGTCCGGTTTATTGAATTTGCCCTTTGTTTTGGTCTCGATCGGGTTTTGTTGTCCTCTCTTGCCGATCGTTTTCTGTCGTCGGTGTTGCTTTTAGAAGGCCGGGATTCAGTAGTCCTTCTGGTTGATTCTGTTGAAGAACGTTTTTTGATCGTTCTTGTATCCGGGTTGTAGACTCTTTGTTCTTTTTTTGATCTATTCGGTGTTCTTGATTTATGTGGCGACCTTGTTCTTGCCGAGTTGTTTCTGTATGAATCGCCGTAGACAGTTCTTTTAGTTACGTTTTTTTCGGATGAACCCCTATAGCGACGGGTGAGATCCCTCGAAGATGTTACACGCCGTGGGGTAAGAACCCTTGAAAGTTTTGATGGATTCCGGCTTTTCGCTTTGAGACTTGTTTTTCTTCTTTCGACCAACCTGCTATTCGCAAGAGATTTATCAAGTCTAATTTTATTAGATGCAGTTTGGTAGTTCAGGGGATGTTTTGCAAATTTCCTGTTGGCGTAAATAGATCTGTTGCCGTCGTAAAAGTTATTCCAGCAGTAATCATACTGTCGGTAATAGGGACGGTACCAAGTATAGGGGTAGTAGTAACCATACCAGTTATTATATCCCCAGTTGAATCCAAATCCCCAATAAAAAGAATCCGTATAGAAATATGATGAATTCCAATAGGAATAACTATTGAATGGATAATAACCCAAATAGTAAGGAGAAGAATTATACCACCTATCTCCATAGTTAATTGTTAAGTAGATGTCGGTATCATCTGAAGATAGAAGTTCGTCGTCCCAGTTATTCGAGAGATTATCTTCGTAGTATGTTGTGTATGAGTAATTATTGGCCTCTGCCTCTTCATAATGTGTGATATTGAATAGAGGCGGGTAGGGGTATCCTACCTTTTGCTCATAAAAATTCTTATCGATTGTGATTTCAGCGCATTCTTCATCATAAGGATCACGGAACTTATCCGCGCCGTGGCATTGCCCGCAGAGATAAGAGGGATAATCAACCCTTTTGTTGATAAAGAAATAGGTATGGTCGCACGCCGGGGGATTATTCTCAATATCCCTGACGATTGTCTCATCGATCATGTTGAAGGAAAGATATGGACCCATATCTGTGCGGAATCTTTTATCTCTGGGGAGTTCGTAATTCTGGCTCAGAAAATATAGTTCTCTCTCATCAATATGATTTCTTTCATTAACCGCCAGAGCGTGAATATATTCAATGCCGGTTTTTTTACCCGCTTTCAGAGTGAGGTTACTTCCACGCTCCGGGAGGGTATAAACTTTATCTTTTTCTGTTTTTTTCAGTCTACCATCATAAGGATATATAAGGTTTATAAAACCGTCACTGTCAATATTATAGATAATAACATATCCCGGCTGGTTTACTCTGAAGGTAAGTTTAAGTTCTTTCCCGGGTCTTAGAATAGCTCCTTTTCCGCCTATTAGCCGCATAACGATGTTTAGTTCCTGGTTTTCCAGTATGGGGGAAGATGAGACTTTTTTAAACTCAATGGCTCGGGTTGTTGAACAGAATAAAGAGATGGTTAGAAGGACAAGAAAAACAGCAAAAAATCTTTTCCTCATTTTGATCACTCCCTTTTGTATCAGAAAAACCTAACCAGACGATAAATCAATCAACCGGTACATTAGAATTATAGCGATTTTTCTCCAAATTTACAAGGGTTTATACCAACTAACCAGGGAAAGAGAAATGGGTACAATCGATTACTGCGGCATAATTTTTTTGGTCTAGCAGGAAAAACAGTGGAAGTGTTGTGTGAATCGGGTATTTTAAAATAATGTTTGTAAATAAGGTGAGAAATGATATCTGTTTGGTTTGAATTTGCGATTAAAGTATTTCTCACTTGCATTCTTGCCCTCTGATACTTCAATTTGGAATAGGTGAATTGAAGTAATGCCAGCGCTGACCCGAATTCGGAGCCGGGTTGTTAATAAATTGGAATTAACGAATTTAAATTAGCGCATTAATCGTCAACAGGTTAGAATAAATTGTTATAAAAACCGATAAAGGGCGCTATAATGGATAGGATTGTACTTCAAGTAGAATTAAATTAAAGTAATTCACTCTATCCTTGAAACTATTTTAACCTTCAGAGGGTACAATGGTTAGATTTCTGGAGATAGTACAAAAGGAGGATTTATATGGGGTTTGATGGAATTCCGATATTTTTACAGATTGCTGGAAATTTCGTTGAGTTGATTTCCCGTGCCGGGGTTCTTGCTAAGTTGGTTTTGGCGCTTCTGCTGGTTCTCTCAGTGGTTTCATGGACGATAATTGTTGAAAAGATAAGATATTTTAAACGTTCTTCAAAGGAAGGAAGCAGATTCCTGGGGGTTTTCAAAGACGAATTTTCCCTGTTAGCATTAATGGCAAAAGCAAAAGAATATCCAACAAGCTGCGAAGCGCAACTGACTTTGTCTATAGGGAGTGAAATAATCAGCGGCGAACTTGGAACATTAAGATTCCTGGATAAATTTATGGAAGCGCGAACCGGTTCGATTATCGCCGGCTGGGAATCATATTTAATATTTCTTTCTACTACCGCTACTATTTCTCCCTTCCTCGGATTACTCGGTACGGTTTGGGGGATAATGCGTTCATTTATCAGCATGGGGGCAAAAGGTTCGGCTGATTTGTATGTTGTTGGTCCCGGCATTGCCGAGGCTCTTGTCACAACGATCTTTGGCCTCGGGGCTGCTATACCGGCGGTTATCGGTTACAATTATATGATCCGGGTTATTCGGAGAAAAGAAGATGATCTGTCTTCCTTTATGGTTCTTTTCAGAAGCCGGTTGCTGGACGGAAAATATGATGAATTAAAAAAAGGTGAGGAATGATTTTCAGGTTTATTAAGCGAGAATTCTTTTGGGAGAAAGTTTATGAGACGTAAGAGATATTCGTCGATGGCGGAGATAAATATTACAAATCTTGTTGATGTAATGATGGTGCTTCTAATTGTCTTTATGTTGACCGCCCCATTTCTTCAGGCGGGTGTGAAGCTTAATCTTCCCAAGGCCGAGGCAAAAACAATTGAAGAGCGGAAAGGAATCACTGTTTCGGTAAACAGAGAGGGGGATATTTTTATAGGGAAGCGCAAGGTTGAATGGGAGGAATTCGCCGGGGTTCTTAGAAAGGAACTAGAAACAAATGCTCCGCGGGTGTTTCTGAAAGCCGATACTAAAACGCATTATGGGAAGGTAATGAGAGTGTTGGCCAGGATAAAGATGATCGGTATTGAGGATGTAGGGCTTATTGCCCAGCAAGAGAAAGAAGAATAAAAATACGAAACGCTGCTGAGGGCGGCGTTTCATATTTGGTGATTGGGGTTACCAAACTTAAGTTAGCGCTTAAATTGCCAGTCGGATATGGGGAAAATGAAATTTTCAGTCATTATATCATTATGTATTCATGTGTTGATTTTCTACGCGCTTTTAACTCTATTCGAGATTGTGCCGAGAGTCGATTTGCCGGACAGGGTATATTCTGTCCGGATTTTTTCTCCGCGCAGGGCGGAAAAAAAGGAAGAACCTGAAAAACCCCCTGAGGTAAAAGTAGAAAGGCCCAAACCGCCCCCCAAAGCTGTGGAAAAGAAAGAACAACCGGATAACGTAAAGGAAGAGAAACCAAAAAAACCCGCTGAACCGGAACCGCGAGAGGGAAAAGAGAATAAACCTCTTGATGTTACGGTAAAAAAGGAAAAGGTTGAGGAAACATCTGTTGTGGTGGACGCTCCCAGGTTTCCGTTTTCATACTATCTGGGCGCTATTGAACGGAAGGTGTCGGATAATTGGTTTTCCGCGTCGGTTGAACACGGAAAGAGTCTTTCATGCACTGTCTTTTTCCGCCTTAACAGAAGCGGAAGAATATCAGGGTTGCGACTGCAAAAGGGATCTGGCGATTCCTATTTTGACAGAGCGGCCTTGAGAGCGATAAAGAGTTCGGTTCCTTTCCCCCCTCTCCCGGGCGCTTTTGATGAACCCGCTCTCGGGATACATTTTAGGTTTGCGCAAAAGGATTGATGATGATGCTGCGGTTAAGTTTAATTTCATTATGTATAGTCACTTTTTTTCTCGTTCCCGCGTATTCACAGACTGATGTTCATCTCCAGGTTGATCGAGTGGGAAGGGGAAAAATTCCGATTGTTTTAAAGGAAATAACTGTAGAATTATCTGAACTTCAAAGTTCTTCTGAATGTATTTCGGAGGTTTTAGAGAGAGATTTGTGGCTGACCGGAATATTTAAACCGATTTCTCTCAAAGGAGAGACGGACACTCTCACCGGAGGCCGTACAGCAGCAGCGATATTTGAGGGCAGCTTATCACATAGCTCCGAAGGATATCTGTTGGACGCGAAACTGCTCGATTATTCAAGCCGGGGTGTAATATTCAGGAAGGAATATACCTTCCAGCGGGGGCTATGTAGATCAATCAGCCATCATGTAAGTGATGAAATTACTTTTTTTCTGACAGGAGAGACTGGTATTGCCGTAACACGCGTCCTTTTTCTAAGAGAGGAGCACGGAAGCAAAACTGTCTATATTGTTGATTATGATGGACATGGTGTAAGGAAGCTTACCGATGATAAGCTTGCAGTTTCACCGGTATGGCTGGATAAAAACAGATTTTGTTACACATCCTATAAAAGGGATAATCCTGATTGTTATATAGTTGATTTGAAGAAAGGGTTAAAAAGACTTCTTTCATACAGAAAAGGTTTGAATATTGCCGGCGATTATTATTCGAAAAGGGATGAAATTCTGATGACGATCAGCGTGATGGGCAACAGTGAGTTATTTCTTCTCGATTCCTCAGGCAAGATGCGGAGGAGATTGACTCGGAACAGATCGATTGATTGTTCAGCGACATGGGCCCCTAACGGAAGAGAAATAGCTTTTGTTTCAGACAGGACATCCGTTCCTCAAATTTATATCATGGACAGATATGGAGGGAGTTTAAGAAGGTTGACGATGAAAGGTAACTATAATACATCGCCGGCCTGGTCTCCTCAGGGCGACCTTATTTCCTATGTTTCACGTGATGGAGGTTTATACAGGCTTAAACTTGTTTCACCTGATGGGTTATGGGAGGAGACGGTCTATGACGATTATTTGAGTTATGAGGATCCTTCATGGGCTCCTAACGGATGTCATATCGCGGTAACAGTAAAGTATGGGGGAGAGCCATGGATAGTTATAATCGATATAGATTCGGGGGAGAAACGCAAATTAATAAGGGGTGAGTCGCCGGCGTGGTCCCCTATTGAATAACGTAAAGAAGTTGGTAAATTTGATAAAAAAGAAAAAATAAATCTTTGCAAAATTTGCCATTACCGTTATTATGCTACACAAGGTTTCAAAATGATGTAAAAGGTTGTTATCAGTATAGATTCTTAAACTGGAGGTGTTCGAATGGCTCGTATCAACTATGTGGGATTGATTGTTATTATGATTTTAGCGTTGATCCTTCCGGCATGTAAACAAAAAGAAGCTCCCCTGATAGAAGAGGTAAAACCGGCCGAAGAGGTGATTCCTCCCCCTCCTCCTCTTAAAGAAGTAGAAGAAGAACCGCAGATTGAGGAAATTAAAGAAGAGCCGGTCATGCTTGATGACGTATTTTTTGATTTTGACAAGTTCGGAATTAAAGATGCTTACAAGGATATCCTGAAAGGCAATGCGGAACAGATTTTAGACAAAGAGGGCATCAAAGTTGTAATAGAGGGACATTGCGATGAGCGTGGAACTAGTGAATATAATCTTTCCCTTGGTGAAAAACGGGCAAAAGCCGTGCTGAACTTTTATACGGCATATGGCGTTGATCCGCAAAAGTTATCAATAATCAGTTATGGTGAAGAAAAACCATTTGTCCGCGAGCATAATGAAAAGGCATGGACCAGTAATCGCCGCGCGCATATGGTAGTTAAATAATTGAATTAAAATGTTTAAATTTATCTTTAAACGAAATCTCTATATTGGGCTGCTTTTGCTGTTTGCGGTATTGAATAGCGGGTGCTGGGGCGCTAAGTTTCTTGAGATGCCGCAGAGATCGATCGACACATCGTCAGCTGTAGATACTCTTATAGCAAGAGAGAAAAATCTTGAGAAGCACCTGGACGAACTTCATGAGCAGTTTGTCCGGCAGCAGGAATATTTGAGAATAACAGCAGCAACTACCAAGATGGACGCGGAGGCAATAAAAGATCAGTTAAATGCCATGAGGCAGATGTTGCTGGAATCCTCTCGGATTCGTCCTTCACAAGGGAATAGTATTCCTTCAAGACAGCGTGATGATTCACCAACCCCCCGGCGGCGTATAGAGAAAGACACTTTAGCGGCTGTTTCAAAAAGTGATTCACTTTTGGTGGGCTTCGATTCAAAAAGCGTATCGGATTCACTTGGCCGAACTGCCCCAGATTCAGCATTAACCGACGGACCGGGCAATATTCCCTCGGCAGAAGTAATTTACAGACAAATATATCTCGATTTCAGCAGAATGGAATATCAAATTTCTCTGGATGATTCAAAGCTATTTCTTGAAGAATATTCTGAAGATCC
The DNA here is from genome assembly GCA_030643145.1 of Candidatus Latescibacterota bacterium. Classification (GTDB taxonomy): domain Bacteria; phylum Krumholzibacteriota; class Krumholzibacteriia; order Krumholzibacteriales; family WJIX01; genus JAGHBT01. The sequence goes on from DAOWMJ010000014.1 coordinate 15,445, forward strand.
ATTAGCGCAGGAAGTTATTTTTATCCGCGGGGAATGTTTTATAGAGCAGGATAAATTCTTTGACGCGCTTAAGGAATTTTCGAAAATACTTAAGAAATATCCTAACGGGAAGAAAGTACCAGCCGCGCTGCTAAGAATGGCAATTGCGTACGACAGGATAGGGGATAGTGATTTGGCCGCCGGTGTTATCAGAAGACTTGTAAGGGATTATCCCTACAGTGAAGAAGTTGCTGTAGCTAAAGAAAAATTTGGTGAAATGTTGGAAGATTAAATCTTTCGTCCAGGCTCAATCTTGAAAGAGTTTCCGCTGTTTATTTGATTGCGAATTGCTATTGAGATGGAGTGTGAAAGTTAACCGCGGGGTTATGTTTGCTTTTGCTTAAGGATTACAGGGCCGGTGAGTGATAGGTTATGCCGGTGGGTTTGGAAGGTATTTAAGAGATTTTGGAAATCGCCAGCCATATTCCATTAATTATATCAGTATGTGTGCTATTAGTTTTCTCCGCTTTTTTCTCCGGATCGGAAACTGCCTACTTTTCCATTCAGTCTTCAGTAGTTGAAAAAATGAAGTTAGGAAGCAGCCGCGAGAAAAGGGTGGCTTTTCTTTTGTCTAAACCCAGAAGGCTTCTAGTAACCATGCTTTTTGGAAATTTGCTTGTTAATATCGCCGTTACAAGCGCAGTTTCGGCTTTTGCGATAGAATCTTTCGGTAAAAATGGGGTGGGTATTGCCACTATCGTTATGACGGCATTGATTCTTCTTTTCGGTGAAATAGTTCCAAAGAATTTTGCTTTTCAACATTCAACTTCATTCGCGGTAATTTCCGCTCCTGTAAACAGAGTTTTAATGTTTATTTTAGCTCCTGTCGTGTGGGCCCTGGGCCGGATAGCAGATTTTTCCGTTGAGGTAAGCCGTAAACTGTTTGGAGAACCCAATAAGGGGTACGATTCAAGAGAACTTATCACTGCGGTTGAAGCTGGATACAGAAACGGGCTTTTTGAAGATTTTGAAAGGGAAATTCTTAACAATTTTTTTCTCTTTGCCGAAACTACCGTAGAGGAAATCCTTACACCCCGAGGCGAGGTTTTCTCAATAGATGCCGAGATGACATTGAATGAAACTGTACCCCTTGTAAAAAAACATGGATTCAGCCGTATACCTCTCTATGAAGAAACAACCGATCATATTATTGGAATTCTTCTGGCAAAGGAACTGCTTAGATATTCGAGTGAGAAAAAGATGAAAATGAGAGAGATAATGCGGCCTGTATGGTTTGTCCCTGAAAGTAAAAGAATTCGTTATTTGCTGAACGAATTTATAAACGCGCGTCATCATGTTGCCATAGTTGTGGATGAATATGGATCGTATTCAGGAATAATTACTCTTGAGGATATTCTGGAAGAAATTTTTGGAGAGATTCGTGACAGAAGAGAACCGAAGGTCAAAGCGTATCATGTTATAGAGCGAGGCGAAATCATAGTTGACGGGACATTCAGACTCGAAGGACTGAATAGGATTCTGGGAACCGGGATCGATTCTGATGAAGTAGAGACGGTCGCGGGTTATCTGACAGAAAAGATAGGGAAGATACCAAGAGAGGGAGAATCTTTTAATATTGAAAACGCGCGGTTTCTTGTTATATCCGCTGGGGAAACCAGGATTAACAAGATCAAGGTCACAAAACTCGACGAAA
>DAOWMJ010000080.1 GCA_030643145.1 Candidatus Latescibacterota bacterium
AGAATAGACCCGTTGGTTTTAGCTATCATACAGTGCGCGGTGTGTTCCGTTTTAAGTCTTACTGTTTCGCTTTTCGTGGAAGAGATCAGCCTATCCGGTCTGTATTCCGCGGCGGGGCCGATTATTTACGGAGGAATATTCTCTGTAGGTATTGCTTATACATTTCAAATTCTCGCCCAACGGCACACTCCGGCCGCGCATGCTTCGATTATAATGAGTTTTGAAGCGGTCTTCGCGGTTGTCGGGGGGTGGCTGATAATAGGAGAGGTTCTTTCTATGCGTGGGGGGGTTGGGTGTATTCTTATGTTTACGGGGATGATTTTCTCCCAACTCGGTGTAATTGCTGAAAGAAGAAAGAGAAGGATAGCAGGCGAATAAGACCCCGGTCTAAGGGGCTGCATTTAGAGTTTTGTTCGGGCCGCACTATTTAAATATTATAAATTAAAAAAATGGTTGTAATATTTTTTGTATCGGGGTAATATATTTTTGTTATCCTTTTAAGCTGGTCCGGGAGGCTGGCAAAGGACGGATAAGCAGGAAAGAAGGAAATACCTCCCGGGATGGGAGGGTTTTTTTTGCCCGGACTCCGGACATATAGATCGGTTTGAGTTTAAAAGCCGAGATTAAGGAGGTTTTACTTTTGAAGGTTATAAAGAAAGCGGTTGTAATGGATGCCACCCAGATTCGGCGTACCCTTATGCGAATCGCTCATGAAATTGTTGAGAACAACAGAGGGGTTGAGGATCTTATTCTTGTTGGAATAAGAAAACGCGGTGTACCGCTGGCTGAAAGGATAGCCCGCTTTATCTATGAATTTGAGGGGATAGAAGTGCCGGTCGGCGCTCTTGATATTACTCTGTATAGAGATGACGTACAGATGATTGCTTCAAACCCGGTAGTCGGCCAAACAGATATTCGGGTGGATATCAATGAAAAAGTGATTGTGCTTGTTGATGATGTATTGTTTACGGGCCGGACAGTCAGAGCCGCTCTTGACGAACTTATCGATTATGGCAGGCCGAAGGTGATCAGACTAGCCGTTCTTGTTGACAGGGGACATCGTGAATTTCCAATACGCGCGGATTCTGTTGGGAAAAATGTACCTACATCAAATCAAGAAACAGTTAGAGTACTTCTTAAAGAGACTGATGGAGAAGAAAGAGTTATTTTGGGTGAAGTTGTTTTTATAGAGAACGATGATGAAAAAAAGGACGACAGGCCCAAGAAGGCAAAAAGGGATTCTTCAGGAAAAAAGAAAGGAGCCGGAACAAAAACCAAACGCAAGAAATCGAATGGAAAGAAGAGTGGTTCTGTTTCAAAAAGTGTAAGCAAACTCACGGGCGGAACTGGGAAAAAGAACTCCGAGCGCGGTTCGAAACCTAAACAAAAATGAAAAATTAGACGTTTGTACTGGAGAAAATATAAGAAGGGGTTAATGTGCAGTTTAAACACAAGAATCTTCTGGGGCTTGAAGAGCTTTCCTCCGGGGAGATTGAGCTGATTTTGGATACGGCTGATAATTTCAAGGAAGTTTCAGAGAGGGTGATTAAGAAGGTTCCGGCTCTGAGGGGAATAACGATCGCGAATCTTTTTTATGAGCCGAGCACTAGAACCAAAATAAGCTTTGAGCTTGCGGAGAAAAGACTAAGTGCGGATATTGTTAATTTTTCAAAGGCTACTTCATCGGTAACAAAGGGAGAGAGTCTTCGTGATACCGCTGAGAATATTGAAGCGATGAAGGTTGATATTGTCGTTATGCGGCATGGTAGTTCCGGTGCCCACAAGTTTTTATCGGAATTTTTGAACGCTTCCATTGTTAATGCCGGCGACGGGCAGCATGAGCATCCTACTCAGGCTCTGCTTGATATGTTGACATTGAGGCAGAGGTGGGGAACTCTCATGGGGAAAAAGGTGACGATTATAGGAGATATTATGCATAGCAGGGTTGCCCGTTCAAATATATGGGGTTTGACCAAGATGGGGGTAAAGGTTACAATCTGCGGTCCCCCGACGATGATGCCGGCTGAAGTAGCGAGTATGGGAGAAGGGGGAGTGAAGGTAGAGTACGATCTCCGAAAGGCTATAGCCGATGCCGACGCGATCAATATTCTGCGTATTCAGCTCGAGCGTCAGAAAAGTAAGCTGTTCCCGAGTTTTAGAGAATACTTCGCTGTTTTTGGAATTTCATCGGACATTCTTAAAAATGTTCAAAAGGATTGCATTATTATGCATCCCGGGCCGATGAATAGAGGGGTTGAAATTAGCCAGGAAGTTGCCGATGGAGAGCGGTCTGTGATATTACCTCAGGTAACAAACGGAGTAGCTGTCAGAATGGCTGTTTTGTTTCTTATTGCTGGTGGCAGGAGTGGGGAAACAAAAATACGAAAGGGTTGATTTCCCGAAAAAAGATGAGGAGATTTGATGATCAAGTGGAAAAATAGAAGTGAATTCTGGATAACAGGAGCAAAGCTTGCAGATCCTGAATCTCGAAAGATAAGAGCGGGATCTATTCACATCAACAATGGCAGGATTGAAGAGGTTGTTTGGAAGAAAAGCATAGAAACTGACCTGGAGATTTTTGACGCGGAAGGCTATTTAGTCGCGCCGGGTTTTATTGATATTCATACTCATCTTCGGGATCCGGGTTTTGAAGACAAAGAAATAATCGCGACTGGTACCGCTGCCGCAGCTGCTGGTGGATATACTTCGATTGCCTGTATGGCAAATACCAATCCGGCGATCGATGAGCCGAGCGTTGTACGCTATATTCTGGATAAAAACAGAGAAGCTGGTGAAACCAGACTCTATGTAATAGCCGCAGTTACAAAAGGGCTGGATGGAAAAGAAATTAATGAGTTTCATTTGTTAAAAGAGGCGGGCGCGATAGCGCTAAGTGACGATGGAAATTTTATTACTAACAGCAAGGTAATGCGAAGCGCGCTTGAATACGCGGGGTTACTTGGACTACCTATTATTTCACATTGTGAAGACCCGGATCTTGCAGGGGACGGATTAATGAATGAAGGATATTATTCCACCAAGCTTGGTTTTTCCGGGATACCGGCTGTCTCTGAGGAAATTGCCGTAGCGAGGGATATAGCGCTCGCAAAATTAACAGGTTCAAGACTTCATATAGCGCATGTCAGCACAGCTGGTTCGGTAGAACTGATCAGGGAAGCTAAAAAAAAGGGTATTCCTGTTACTGCCGAAGTAACTCCTCATCATTTGACAATGGATGATTCTTTGCTGCAGGAATATGATAGAAACTTAAAGGTTAATCCTCCCCTTAGAAGTTTGGAGGATATAAAAGCGCTAAAAAAGGCGCTAAAAAACGGAACGGTCGATTGTATAGCAACAGATCATGCTCCTCATACCGAGATTGACAAACAGGTTGAATTCAACTTTGCCCCTCCTGGAATGATCGGTCTTCAGACCGCTTTTTCTCATCTTTATACTGAACTTGTTCTATCCGGCGAGCTGGAGTTGATAGATCTTGTAAGGATGATGACATCCGCTCCCGCTAAGACACTCGGTATCCCGGGAGGGACTCTGGAAACAGGTGTTCAGGCGGATCTTGTAGTTATAGATCTCGACGCGGAATGGATATTTAACGGGAAGGTTAACAGATCAAAATCTTTCAATACCCCGCTTGCGGACAGAAGCTTTAACGGGCATGTTCAGGGGACATTTTTAGCTGGAAAGTGGAAACAAATGGTCTGATAAAATCACTTTCTTTACACAAACTGTTATAAAGGGAAGTGTTTTATTCTTGTCGGGAGAGGTTGTGGTGAGAGAAAATAAGAGACGGTTTACTTTGTTAGTTATTATAACGGGAGTGTCGCTGGGTATTTTGTCATCTTGTGTCTATTTTAACACATTTTACAATGCTCGCAGCATTTATAGTGATGCTGAGGAAAAACGGAAGCGAAGCAATTCGAGCACCGGTAACAAAGATGAATATCAGCGTGTTGTCGTTAAGTGTTCCAAGATTTTACAGAATCACCCGGACAGCCGGTGGGCTGATGACGCTGCTTTTCTTCTAGGAAAGGCGCTCTTCAGACAAGGGAAGTACAAAAAGGCGGCAAAAAAGTTCGAGGAAATTATCGATAATTGGTCCAAGGGGGATTATGCTTCGCTGTCACTTTTCTGGTTGGGAAAAATCTGTTTTATGACGGAGGATTATAATAAAGGGTTAACTTATACTACTCGTTTCATAAAGAAATACCCGGAACATAAAATGCGTTTCCGGGTAATGTTGCTCGCTGGAGAAATCTACTTGAAACTCGATCAACGGGAAGAAGCTATCGGGTTTTATTCAAGCGTGATTCAGGAATCGGATGACGATAAAATTATAGCTGAAGCAATGCGGAAGTGCGCGGATCTGTACTTTTTATTTGAGCAATGGGAAAAGGCCGCCGGTTTTTATAATAGGATATTACGTAAAGGTATTTCTTGGGAAAAACGCTACAATGTATCACTGCCGCTGGGAGAATGTTATTCAAAACTAGGTAGATGCCGCGAGGCGATCGGATTATATGATGGACTTCAGAAAGATGTAACCGAGCGGATTGAAAAAGCACCCATACTCCTGGGCAAAGCAGCCGGATATGTTTGTATGGACTCTCTCGAACAAGCCATAGAGCTTTATGAGGATATTATCGGCAAATTCCCTAAATCGCTCTTCTCGGCGAAGGCTTGCTATCACGGCGGGATGATATATCACGGAAGGCTCGATTCGCTTGAAAAGGCTAAGGAGTATTTTGCCAAAGTGGGAAAAGAAGCTCCGGAATCGGAATACGCGACAGAAGCTTTAAAAAAATCGAATAGTATAGCACGGTTACTGGAACTTGCTAATGTAAAAGAGGGCGAAGAAACAGAAAAGCAAAAGGCTAAAAGGAGATTCTATTCCGCGGAACTGCAATTAACCCAATTCGGAAAGACCGAAGAAGCCCTGAGGGATTATTATGCCGTTCTGGACAGTTTTCCCGATATGGAAGCCAGTTCCAAGGCTGCATATGCTATTGGCTGGATCTATCAGGAAAAACTAAAGCAAGAGAAAAAAGCGCTGGCAGCTTACATGGAAACCGTTAGACGATTTCCTAGGTCTGACCAGGCCTTGGGCGCGATTGAACAGATAGGGTATCTTGGTAATGAAGAATTGAAAGAGAGCCTTCAAATATATGTTGATTCTGTGCGCGCGTTGCCGCCTGATACCAGTGAGTCAATCGGGGCTTTAGAGTTTCCTGAGGTATCCGTCAGTGAAAATGTCAGTGACAGTTTAAGCGCTGAAGCTGATTCAGTGGCGTTGCCGCCGGACTAGTAGGACGCGGGATAGTGCCGTTGATGAAGAAATGTTATGTTATCCGCGACGGTAACAATGTAAAGATGAAATTTTTATAGAGGGAGAAAATATTGACTGATCTAATGAAGGGTTCGTATGAGACAGAGCTTGTCTTATCTGAAAAGGTTTCCCCTTCGAGTTTTCTTCTCACCTTGTCGAAACCCGATCGATTTATCGATGCAATGCCCGGACAGTTTGTTTCGATAAAGATCGGCAGTGGGACATCTCCTCTTTTAAGACGTCCGTATAGTATAATGGATATTACAAAGAACTCCATTGTTCTGCTTGTAAGGGTTGTTGGAAAGGGTTCCGCCCTTCTTGCTTCCAGAAGAAAAGGAGACTTAATTGAAATTATTGGTCCTCTCGGAGGCAGCCATTTTGAACTTAAGAATGGTCTTAACGCGGTTTTTGTAGCTGGGGGAACTGGTCTTGTTCCTCTTGTCTTTGCGGCAAGGAAATGGACAAAAGAAAAAAAGCCTGGCGAGACACACCTTTTGTATGGAGCCGCGGGCAGTGATGAAATTCTGGCAGATCTTTGCATGGGGGATTTTACGGAGGTTCACATAGCGACAATTGATGGTTCCAGAGGTTTCAACGGAAATGTAGTTGAGATGTTTCAAGATTTATCTGAAAGGGGCGTCCTGCCGGAGGGGGAGCTGTTTTCATGCGGTCCGGTGGGCATGGTAAAGGCTCTTCTGGATAGTAACCCGGCCTCTTTTGCCGATCATCACACTTCACTTGAAGCTGTTATGGCCTGTGGTGTCGGTGCTTGCAGAGGGTGTGTTGTTCCTTTGAAATCTAAGAATGGTATAAAGTACAGGTCAATCTGCGGCGACGGTACGGTTTTCAGGGCCAAGGATATTGATTGGAAACGATGGGGAAAATAAAATGAAAAGTGTTAAATAAGATATGAGAAACAAGAATTTTTATATTGGCAATACAATTTTTAAGAACCCTGTTTTTCTGGCCTCCGGCCCGGCGGGTTATGGGATTGAGTACAGAGGCCTTATAAATCTTGAGAAACTCGGGGCGGTAGTTACGAAAACAATTTCTTTAATGCCGAAGGAAGGCAATCCGGGAACGAGGTTGCAAGAAACTGAAGCGGGGCTTCTTAACAGTGTGGGGCTTGAAAACGTGGGGGCGAGATGTTTTTTTGAAGATAAGCTCCCGGAGCTTTTAAATGCCGGAGCCAAACCTGTAGTAAGTCTCGCTTGTGAGGGCAAGGAAGAATATCTCAGTCTTCTTGAAATCACTTCGAAACAGAAAAAAGTAGAGGCGGTCGAACTGAATCTCTCGTGCCCGAATGTTGAAGAGGGAGGGATGGCAGTTGGAACCGATCCGAAACTACTCAGATGGTATATTACAAAGGCGAAACTTATTCTTGGGAATATAACCGTTTTAGCAAAATTGACCCCCAATGTGGAGAATATTTCCTCTCTTGCTGTTGTTTCTGAAAGGGCTGGCGCTGACGGGATAACCGCTATCAACACACTTCTTGGAATGGATATTAATTTGGAATCCGGCGGTCCCGTTTTTGATAGAGTTGTAGCCGGACTTTCCGGTCCCGCTATTATGCCTGTAGCTCTGAGGGTGGTCTGGGAGATAGCACAGGTTGTGAGGATTCCGGTGATTGGTGTTGGGGGAATATCTTCGGTAGAGGATTCAGCAAAATTTTTCGCGGCCGGCGCGGCTGCCGTTCAGATAGGAACCGCTATATTTTATGATCCGGGGTTACCGGAGAGGATTGTGGATTCACTTGAGGTTTGATTCAGGGTTGAGTTGCCGGAAGGATTAGCTATGAGCAGGAAATGGAATATGCCGGAAGTGATAGTGGCTCTCGATGTTGAAGAGGGGAATGAAGCGTTGAAGCTTGTGAGGGAACTTAAGGGAAAGGTTGATTATTTCAAAATCGGAAGCAGAATTTTTACGGCTGAAGGCCCAGCGCTAATAGAAAAAATAAATAGATTGGGCTGTTCGGTATTCCTCGATCTTAAGTTTCATGATATTCCGGCTACTGTAGCTGGTTCGGTTAGAGCGGCATGTAGCCTCGGAGTACGAATGATGACTCTCCATACTACAGGGGGTGTCGAAATGATGAAGGCCGCGGTTCGGGAGGTCGAAAAGAAATTCAAGAAGTTCAGCGCGAAACGGCCGCTTCTGGTCGGCGTAACGGTTTTGACCAGTATATCAAGGGAGGATCTTGAGATAATATCTCCGGCGCGGGATGAAATATCAGATATTGTACTGAGACTCGCGACAAAAGCCAAAGAAGCTGGACTTGATGGGATAGTTTCATCGGCGTTGGAGACAGAGAGGATAAGAAAGGAATTTGGAAAAGATTTTGTTATTGTAACTCCAGGGATAAGGCCTTCCGGATATAATAGTACAGATGATCAGAAACGTGTAGCGACTCCAAAGTCAGCCGCGAAAGCTGGTTCTAATTTCCTGGTCATAGGACGACCTGTTTACGGGGCTTCTTCTCCGGCGCTTGCGGTGGACGGTATCCTTCGGGAACTGAAGGAATGAAGGATAATCATGTGGAGAGCATCGATTATATTCATAGTGGTTTACGCGGCACTTGTTATCACGAAGCATTACCGCTGGCTTATAGCCTGGGCAGGCATCATCGTAGCGCTTCTTCTCGGAGTTCTTGAGTTTACAGAGATAGCCAAGGGTATTAATTGGAATATCATAGGGATATTTGTCGGTTCACTCTTTTTAGCCGATGCTTTTGTTTGTTCCAGGCTTCCCGAGACTTTATCAGATTATGTTGTCAACTGGTCGCCGAATTTGGGCGTTTCTTTAATGTTAATAGTTGTTTTCGCCTCAATTTTTTCGATATTTATGGACAATGTTGTAACTGTTTTGATGGTGGCCCCTATAGCTCTCCATGTAACTAAAAAAGCGGGGGTTACCCCTGTACCGGTTATAATAGGCCTTGCAATATCTTCGAATCTGCAAGGTATGGCAATACTTATCGGTGATACTCCGAGTATGATTCTGGCGGCGAGGACTCAAATGGATTTTCTGGATTTCTTTTTCTACAATAGTGCAATGTCGTCATATATGACAGCAAAGATTGGGATATTCTGGTTCGTTCAGTTGGGCGCTGTTGCCGGTTTTGTCGTACTTTATTATTATTTCCGGAAGGAAAAGAAGAAACAGGAGTTGATTCCTGTAACGCCTGTTAAAAGTTGGGTTCCTGTATTGTTTCTGGCGCTTGCGATTATTCTTCTTTCATTTGCGAATATTGTGGATCCGGGCTTTGTGTGGTTCAGTGGCGTATCATGTATGGTGATGGGAATAGTATCAATTATATATGTTAGAATGAGGAAACTTCATACGGGATTGACTGTTTCTCTCCCATTTGACTGGGAGACGGTGGCTTTCCTTGGCGCGGTTTTTGTTCTTGTATATATGCT
>DAOWMJ010000163.1 GCA_030643145.1 Candidatus Latescibacterota bacterium
CGGCGTCGCTTATAGCCCCTGTCAGCCTTGATCCCGTTCTGTTTCATGATCCTCTCAACTCGGTGAATACCGCATCTCTCACTCTCTTCGCGAAAATCAAGAAAGATCCTGGGCTTCCGTAGACACCACCGCTGGCCTCATATGAAGCCATTATCCTGCCAAGCAGCCGCTTGTCTTCTATGGCTCTCTCTGACAGAGGCTTTTTAAACCAGACATAATATCCGCTCCTGTGAACCCGAAGAACCCTGCACATCACAGTGATACGGTACTCATGACGATGGGTTCTGATAAACACGTACTTTACTCGGGGTTTTTTGCAAAGTACGCGGCGGCCTTTTTTAAGATATTACGCTCTTCCTGAAGACGCCGATTCTCGGCCCTGAGATTTTGGTTCTCAAGTCTGGTCTTTGCCAGCTCGCTCGCCTCCTCACTGACCGGCTTTGCCTCTCTTACCCATTTGTAGAGACTGTGTGTCGAAACGCCTATGCGTTTCGACACTTCCCCTACTGAATAACCTCGTTCTGTCACTTGACGCACCGCTTCTTCTTTAAACTCCGGTGAATATCTCCTATTTCTCATGGACTCCTCCTTTAGGTTCAATTGTAACCTATAAGGTGTCTAGAAAACCAGGGGAAGCCCAGTCGGATAGTGTAGGAATTAACGATCCGGAACTTGGTAGCTGGTGGGATTGGTTTCGTGATGGGGGAAAAAAGATAGCAATTTGTGCTGTTGCAAGTGATGCTGTTGAAGGTATAATTGGTACTGCTGTTACTGGAGGTAATGCTTATGCTGGTTATGTTGGTGCAGCTACAGTTTCAGCTGGGTATCTTGCCTGGGCCCTTTAAACAAAGGAGGTAATAATGATGACCAGGTATGTCATGATTGTTTCTGTACTTATAAGTGCTGGTGTGATGTGCTTGATTCAATATTTTATTGTTAAAAAGTTTGGATTCAAAACAACTATATTGGGTGTTATTTGCATGAACTTCACTGTTTTGCCGGCAGTTATTGGAATTGCGGGTATTAGCCGATTAGACGCGGGAACATATGTTGTGCTGATTATTATTTTTATAGTTGGGCTTTTCCTGATAAAACCAGGGTTTAGAAAGATTGAGAATAGCACTCATTAGTGTAGTTATTTTCTGAATTCCCTCTGTGCCGATAATGGTTGAGACAGAATTGGGTTTTAAATTAGTGTAGAGGGTGGGGGTGAGAAAGACAAGATGAAAGAAATGAATCTAACATGGGAAAAAGGAAATGTGGTGGAGGCGGAGCGTAGAGGAGCCGCCACCAACACAGACAAAGATACCACAATGTTTCTGAATTAACGTCTCAAAAGTTAGATTAAATTGCACTACTAATTGTGTATGGCGAAAGAAATAAGAGAGCAAATCCAATAAAAATGTAGGTTATATTGATTTCTTCAAAGCCTTTATTTCATCAAAGACCCGTTTTCTGAAAGGCACCGAGAGGTAGCTTGTTTTAAGCTTGTCGCCATCGATAGATTCTGTTATCTGTCTTATCGTCTCAATGGAATCACGGTAGTTTGAGAGGGCTTTGTTGATTTCGTTATTGGCTCTGTAGTAGAGAGCGAGCTGGCGGTATAACTGCCAGGTGGATTCTCTGGTTCCCATCTTTTTGCTTAACCTAAGTCCCGCGCTGAGAATTTTCCCGGTTTCCTTTGATTGCTGTCTTCCGGCAAGGGTTCCCTCCGCGAGAAGGAGCGCTGGTTCTAAATATCTGCAGTGTATCTCGTCAAAGATCCCGCGGGCTTCTTTCAGGTGCTTGGCTGCCTCTTTGGTTTTGTCCTCTTCCATGTTGATCATACTGAGAGTTATTAATGCATCTACGATGTCGTCTCTGTCATTTGTTTTGCGGAATGCCGCAAGTGCTTTCTGTACGTATTTAACAGTTTTGCCGCATTGCAGCCGCTGGTAAAAAAAACAAGTTTTATACAATTGCGTATGACCGAATCTAATAGTGTTGTTTAATGTTATAGCGCTTTCTTTGGTTTTCTCATAGTATCTTTGAAAATCAGGTTTCTTTTCATCTCCGAGTGTTAGATATATAAGACAGAATTTTCCGGTAAACAGATGGAAAATTCTTTTTATATTGTATTTATTTATTATTCTTTCCCCTTCATGAAGAGAGGACAGGGCTTTGTTATATTCTGCTAAGCTGTTATAAGCAAGTGAGATGTTAGCTATATTGGTTAAGAATGCAAGTAAAGCTTTATATTTACCAGCCACATCAATAATTTCTTTAAGTATATTAATTGTCTTGAGAAATTCCCCATTTATATAATGTATGCCGCCGAGCATTCTTAAACTAAGAATTTTATTTATTTCATCGCTTGTTTGGTTATCTATCTTAAGTTTCATATCAAGGCATTTTTTGGTTTCAGAATAGTTTCCACTGAAAAAATAGAATGTTGATAAATTGATTAATATTTGTTTTTTAGTGTAAATATCAACTTTATTAATTAGAGTTACTAATTCTTTTAAAAGATTATTACATTTTCCTTTTTCTCCTCCAACTTTTTCTTGATAGAGAAGCCTGGAAAGAGCAAAAGCATAAGTATTAATATCAACATCCTTTGCTATTGTTACAGCTCTTTTTGTAATCGCTAATCTTTTTTCTCCACTTAATTCAGAGAGTTTTAATAGGATTTCACTCTGTAGTTTTTTATTTTTAGCGCGTTTGGCGTATTTAAAAGCTTTTTCAAAAAGATTTTTAGGCTTTGCTATTTTCCCCAGAAAACCAGAATAAATGATACCTGCTTGTTTATAATATTCAGCCTTTTTAATATCAGTATTGGAAAGTTCAATAAGTTTTTCAAAGTTACCTATAGCTTTTTTGGTTAGGCTGGCTTGTAGCTCAATTGGGGCAAGAAGCTCCAGCACAGATTGCAATTGCTTATTATTACCCTTTTTCCTGATAAGCCTCTTTAATTGTGTAAGAAGATCAAGACAATCATAGATTTCATATCTTTCTGTTAATTCATTTGCTGCAAGAAGGCCGTATTTCATTGCTTTGTCGGGCATTCTCGCGTTTATATAGTGTTTTGCCAATAGAATAGGGCTGACTGTTCTATCCTTTTCAAGAAGTCTTGCGATTAAACTATTGAGAGCTACTTTTCTCTTCCATGAAGTTTTTCCCCTTATAAATTCTTTAAAGATTGAGTTGGAAAATTTGAGATTCCCTCGGGATAGATTCAAAACCCCATTCTTGGTTAAGATATCTATTGTTGGTTTAATCTCTTTAGGTTTTTCCTCAATAAGGATAGATAAAGTTTTTACGGATATATTTCTATCATATATGGCAATAGCCTGAAGTATATTTCTCTCTTTTTTTGTTAATCTTTTATACGAGGCGGCAGCAATATCTTTTAGGTTTTCGGGGAGTTCATATTGCTTATAAGCAATTCTGTTGAGGCGCCATCTCCCTTCTAAAGTCTCCAGGATTTCATCTTTGACAAGTTGTTTTAATATTTCTATTAGAAACAGGGGGATGCCGTCTGTTAGTTCATGAAGTTCCCTGATTTCTTTATCATTGAAGATTCTATCCCCAAGGAGTTCGTCCGCAAGTTGTTTGATCTGGTTCTTGCTAAGAGGTCTTATCTTTAGTGATGAAGCCGGTTCAATGCCCGCTATTTCTTGAAATGTTTCCTGTTGTATACTGGATATGGTAATATCTGAATTTCTTGAGATGATAATTCTTGTTTTTGATCTGAGAAAATCAGTTTCATAGACAAGATGGTTTGTGAAACGAAGAAAATCCGTGTTGAAGCGATTAATATCCGGGATGCATATTAACACATGCTGTTTAGCGGACAGTTTGTGAATAAACTGGATGATATTATCATAGATAATTACGGAACTGTCTTCTTTACTGGGTTTTGTGTTTTTCTTTCTTTCAGATATTGAGCTGAGTATTTTCTTATGGCTTGACAGTAGATTTTTATTTTCTTTTATTGGAAGGTTCTCTGAGAGTGTTTTTATGAATCTGTCGAATGAGTTATCAGTATATAGATCGCTTGATAGATCAAAGACAAGTTGTCCTGTAAGTTGAGCTTTCTTGACTGCTTCTGCTATTAGTCTCTTTTTACCTATACCTCTCTTTCCTTCAAGGATGAGAGTTTTCCCTAACGAATTAGGATCAATAAGAAAGGCGTTAATGTTCTTAAGTTCCTTGTCTCTCCCAACAAAAACATTTTCATTTAGTTTGAGTTGTTCATCTCCTTTTTTACTTACAAGGAGCCGGATTTGTTGAAGCGAATCAGCAATTCTTTCCTTTGAATCAATTCTGCAGAGGTCAAGTATGAAAGAGGAAAGGGAAAAGGCATTCTTGATCCCCGAGGAGGAAAGTTTCTTTGAAAGCAGTTTATAACTTTTTTTATAGAAGTCTTCTTTAATTTCTGACGCGAGTGGAGCTTTCTCTCCTGTGATACATTCAATAAGGGTCATTCCGAGGGCATATAGATCTAAACTTTCGGAATATTTAGTGGTTTCTAAAATCTCAGGAGCTAAGAATCGTGGAGTACCACTTATACCCTTCCGTGATGACGCGGAAGTTGACGCGAGGCCGAAATCCAGGAGTTTGACAGATACTATTTCTGTTTCTCTATTTGTTATTATAATATTCTCAGGTTTAATATCGCCGTGAAGAATATTCTTTTTGTGAAGATATGATAGCGCGGTAATTATCTGTTCTAATATATCAGGTAGAAGATATAGATTTTCATTTTTATAAAGAAAACTTCCAAGATCGTTTCCTTTTACGAGTTCCATAGTAAAATATGGAATACTATTTTCAAGTAATCCGAAATTGTATACTTTTACCAACCCCGTGTGATCAAGGGAAGAGAGTGTTTTAAATTCGTTAATAAGTGTCTTTGCCGCGTTTGTTTCTATATTGACTAATATTTTTAGAGC
>DAOWMJ010000193.1 GCA_030643145.1 Candidatus Latescibacterota bacterium
CTAATAACTAATATCAGGGAAAGATTAATCCTTTTCCGGATATCCTTCCCTCCGCAGATGCTCTTCTATCTCTTTAAGGGTGTCAGGATCGTCAATGGTTGACGGAATCTTGTAATCTTTTCCGTCGGCCATATCACGGATTGTTCCTCTTAATATCTTTCCGGATCTTGTTTTCGGCAATCTTTCGACTACTATTGCCTTTTTAAAGCTGGCCACAGCTCCGATCTCACTTCGGATCATCCCCACAAGCTCGCTTACAATTTCATCATTATCTCTGTTAACCCCATCCTTGAGCACGACAAACCCCACAGGCAACTGCCCCTTGAAAGAATCCGCCACACCCAGAACAGCACACTCAGCTACATCCGGATGAGTCGCTATAACCTCTTCCATTCCTCCCGTGGAAAGCCTGTGTCCGGCTACATTTATCACATCATCAACCCTTCCCATAATATATACATAACCGTCTTCATCAATAAATCCGCCGTCCCCGGTAAAGTAGTATCCTTTAAACATCTCTGTATAAGATTTCTCGAATTTACCGTCATTTTCCCAGATTGTAGTAAGCGTTCCCGGGGGGAGCGGTAATTTAATCGCGACTATTCCCTCTTCTCCGGCGGGTAGATTTTGCCCCTTGCTATCAAGAATCTCAACCTGATAGCCGGGCGCCGGCTTTGTTGGAGATCCGGCTTTCACCTCAAGCTGCTCGATCCCCATACAATTAGCGACAATTGCCCATCCTGTCTCCGTCTGCCACCAGTGATCTATCACCGGAATTTTCAGCAAATCTGTCGCCCAATCGTAGGTATCCGGATCAAGCCTCTCGCCCGCAAGATAGAGATACTTAAATCCTGAAAGATCATAATCTCCCAGCAATTTACCCTTGGGATCTTCCTTTTTAATAGCTCTGAAGGCTGTCGGCGCGGTAAAAAGAGCCTTTACGCCATATTCCGATATAACCCGCCAGAAAGCGCCCGCGTCAGGAGTGCGCACCGGTTTTCCCTCGTATAGCACCGTCGTACAGCCATGCAGAAGAGGCGCGTAAATAATATAGGAATGCCCCACTACCCAGCCTACATCCGAAGCGGCCCAGTATACATCGCCGGGATCTACATCGTACACATTCTTCATACTCCACTTCAACGCCACAGCGTGCCCCCCGTTGTCCCTTACAACACCCTTCGGCATACCTGTAGTTCCGGAAGTGTATAGTATATACAAAGGATCTGTTGACTTTACTGGAACACAGTCGGCCGGTCGGCTTTTCCGCGCCAGTTCACTCCAGTCCAGATCCCTTCCTTCAATCATTTCCGCTTCAGCCTCTTCCCTCTGGAAAATAATGGTTTTTTCCGGTTTGTTCTTCGAAAGTTCGATAGCCTTGTCGAGAAGCGGCTTGTATTTTATCACCCTTTTTACTTCTATTCCGCATGACGCCGAAACGATCACCTTCGGTTTAGCGTCATCTATCCTTACCGCCAGCTCATGAGGGGCAAACCCGCCGAAAACTACAGAATGAATGGCTCCAAGTCTCGCGCACGCCAGCATAGAGATGGCGGCCTGCGGAATCATCGGCATATATATAATAACCCTGTCGCCCTTCTGAACACCGAGAGAAGAAAGAGCCCCGGCAAACTCGGCAACCCTGCTCAAGAGTTCACCATAAGTATATTTTTCCTTTTTGCCGGTTACCGGACTGTCGTAGATAAGGGCGAGCTGGTCCGCTCTTCCATTTTCCACATGCCTGTCAACGGCATTATAGCAAGTGTTCAGCTCGCCATCGGTAAACCACCTGTAGAAAGGTTTGTTGGAAGCATCGAGTATTATTGTTGGTTTCTTGTACCAATCTATCTCCTCCGCGGCGGTTTTCCAGAAAAGCTCGGGATTATTTATAGATTCGTCATATGCCTTTTTATATTCGCCGGTCATCTATCCTCCTTATAATAATTCGGTTCATTCGAAACATTGTACCCTTTAGTCAACACCTGTACCATCCGCGGTTCACCGCTGATTTTACAGTAGTTATAACAATTCTTTGCCGCGTCCGCAACAACCATTTCCTGGGATAAACAGAAAAAGAAGATTACCGCTTCATAAGTTCGACCATTTCCCTTACAGCCCTCTCAATACCCACAAATACCGCTCTCGAAACAATGCTGTGTCCGATATTCAATTCTTCTATCTCGGGAATCAGGGCAACGGGTTGTACATTATGATATGTAAGCCCATGCCCGGCGTGAACGTGAAGCCCGTATTTTACGGCCGTCTTAGCGGCGACGCTAAGGATCCCCAACATCTCGCTCTTATCTCCCGGGCCGGCATTCGCGTATTCCCCCGTGTGGATTTCTATAGCGTCAAATCCGATTTTCGCGGCGGCTTTTATCTGAGAAAGGTCCGGATCAATAAAAGCGGCCGTCTTTATTCCACCCTCCTTTAGAGCCTTTACAACTTCATTGTATTTTTCGCCGCCGCCGAGAAGGTTCAAACCGCCCTCCGTTGTAAGTTCTTCCCTTTTCTCAGGCACCAGGGTAACAGAGTCCGGATGCATGGCCAGGGCTATTTCCTGCATTTCAGCCGTAGCGGCCATCTCCTGATTAACTAGAGTCTGCGCCATTTCGCTAATCAGCCTGACATCCCGGTTCTGGATATGCCTCCTGTCCACTCTTAAGTGAAAGGTTATCTGATCCGCTCCTCCCTGCTCGGCCAGCATCGCCGCGGTCACGGGGTCGGGTTCGATCGTTTTCCTCGCCTCTCTCAGAGTTGCAACATGGTCTATATTTACTCCCAGTCTTAAGCGTTTCAAATCCGCCTCCTTATTATTCAAGATCCTTGTATTAAAACCGACATTTCCCTTAAATTTACAAACCTTATTCCCCTTTTTCCCGCTTCCTTTATCATCCATTCCAAATCCTCAAGGCTTTCACGCTTTACATGCATTATTCCAAGCGCCCAACCCCTTCTGGAAGCTGTATCCATCATTTTCCGCATATTTCGACGTACATCATCTCCACTGTTATCGAGAAAGAAATCATTCCTTAAAGGAGACATTCCCATGCTCGACGCCATCTCGCTCGCTACAGAGCTCGGCGAGGTCAAGCTGTCAAAAAAGAGCAGCTTTTGCTTCCTGCACACCTTCAGAACCACCTTCATCACCCTGGAATCCGCGGTAGCTTTTGATCCCATATGATTGTTCACTCCTATCAGTCCCGGAGTAGCGGCAAGGGCCTTTTCAACAATACGCTTTATTCTTTTATCGCTCATGGAGACCCTCACAAAAGGTATCTTTCCAAAATCCTCCACTTCCTGCTCCGGCTCCATGGGCAGATGACACAGAATATCCTTTCCTGCCCCCCCGGCAAGCCTGCATATATCATCAGAATATTTCAGCCCGGGGATAACAGCAATTGTAATACTTGCCTTAACCGCAATAAAATCCCTTGCCAGTTTGTTGTTGAAAAACCCGAAGTCATCCACCACAACAGCTACAGCCGGAGATTTTTCACTAATCAGAACCGCCTTCGAGCTTTTTACAATAATACACCTGTGAGTAACCCTGGAACGAGTCCCAATCTCCATCTCAATTTTCTTTCCGGAGTTTCTTTCGTAGCAGCTCCTTACACGCCCGCCGCACCCTTCAACCTCTTTGTCGATTGTATTGTTTATCTTGATCAGTGAAGATTCTTTCGGCACCATCGCTTTGACGATATAGACACTCCCTGATTTTCCGCTTTCCCCGGGTCTAATTTCAATTGTATCTCTTCTGATACCGCATTTTCCAAGGGCGCCTAACAGAGTTACTCCGATTTCTCTCTGTACCCTCTCGTATTTACCGTCGAAGCCGATATCAAGCAGGAATATTCTGCCTCCGGTAGTGTTAAAATACCTTGCCGTCCCAAAGGCGATTATAACAAGAAGGGAGAGGATCCCCGCCAGGATTTTAAGCCTGTTTCCAATCTGTCTCTTCGTATTCCGCTTCTTCCCGGCCAATTATAACTCCTCTCGGCGTATATATGCTGCACTCTACAGCTTTTATGGTAATC
>DAOWMJ010000230.1 GCA_030643145.1 Candidatus Latescibacterota bacterium
CGTAATAGCAAAACCCGTATTATCCCGTTCATCACTCATTTGGGCAACTGCGGTAAGGCAGCTCGGGAGTTTGTTTATACTCATTCCGGCAGCCTTGATTTCCGGAAAGAGGCGGAGTTACTTCTCGGTTTTCAAGCCTTCTAAGAGCTGGAAGTTTTCTCTTCCAGGAACAATCCTGGGTTCGTACCTTGCTCTTATTTTCTGGTTGGGAGGCATGAAATATACTAATACGGGAACCGCAGCGATACTTAATCAAACGAGTACAATATATATAATTATCTTTGCCGCTATATTTCTGGGCGAGTCTTTTACAAAGCGCAAGGCGGTTTCGGTGGCGTTGACCCTTGTGGGGATTGCGCTTGTGACATTTGGGTAAAAATAGTTTTGAAGGCAGATGCTACAATCTGACTTAAAGTGAATATATGATAGCCATCTTTCCCCATAGGCCGCCGTGTCGTTTAGAATTATCGGATTGTTCCACCGGTAGTGCTTGTATATCTTCATTTTTATCCCTTCCTTCGAGGCTGAAAGGGATAAAGATATTTAAAGAGAGACGTATTTTAAGATTATTTGCTGTGTTGTAAGTAATTGAAGGCATAAGTTGGAACGCGTATATTATTGAAAGATTCATCTTTTCTTGATGGCGTTCATAGCATGCGGTTAACCCTCTGAAGTATCTATTGTACCATATAATATTCCCTTTGCTTCTTAATTGCTCCAGGCGCCCAAGAATCTCAATATCGATATTCTTCTTGCCGATAAATGTGCCGCCCCCGATGAATAATATATCCAACTGGCCTTCAGCGTATCCTAAGAGATAACGCGAGGATGAAAAATAGTCCCAGACTATAAATGGCCAGCGATCAAAGAATGCCGTACCGGAATGTTCGACCCTTATTCTTTCCCATCCCGCAAAAAACCAGCTCGTTTCAAATGGCAGCACATTTAATTGCAAATTATTATCATAGGTGTAAAAATCTTTTATATGAAGGTATCTTACTTCATGGTGATACATGCTGATGTCAAAGTTGCTGCTTTTAGAATCGAATTCAAGTGTAATGCCCGGCAGTTTTGATCCGGAGAATTCTTTTCTCAGCAATCGTTCGTTATTGCCGAAGGGTTGGGCGTTGTACGCGAGCATACCCCCCACTGATCTGCTTCTGTAGTATGTTTTATTTAGAAATTTCTTAACATTTTCTCCGTCTCCGCGGCTTCTTTCAAAGCTGCCCCTGAGAGTTAGTTCAAAGGAATGAATGGGGATTTGCACTTTTACATTCGCGCAATTTGTTCTAAAAGGAAAATGAAGGGGAAATTTATAGCCGAACATCGATTCTTCCAACTCTATTCTGGTTGGAAATGATTCAGCTTCAAGAAACAGTTTATAGTTCTTCTTCCACAGAAAACCGCTGTGGATTGAGGCGGTATAGCCATATTTTTCATATCCGAAAGAACTTATAGTCTGAATCCCCGTTATCCCTGCGGGAAAATCACGGCCTGCTCTATCGATACCAAAAAACAGTTTTCCATCGCAATTTTCATGTGTTCCTCTCAGTCTGTTCGAGTCAGTGTACACATTATTTTGGCTGAGGGTTAGAATATCTCTGCTATATTCAAACCCATAGAGGAAATGCTCTTTCTTTAAAAATGCATTAACACGCATATCGCTTTGATGATAGTCCTGCAGTGTTGCTCTATTTTTTTGATAATAAAAATCCTTGTATTCTCCGCTTATTGTTGCCATGTAACGATCAAAGCCGGATAATTCCTGAAAGTTTAGTAAGTTCTTTCTTCCGAGAATAATATTTCTGTATGGAAAATCGCCTGCTTCAAGGTTGAAACAGAAAGACAAAAACAGGACAATAGAGGATAGTAACACGCAAATAAACGGGCACCGAACTAAAGATTCAAGATTCGGTGCCCGAATAACTATTTTATTGTTACTATTTACGACTGCTATTCTCTTTTTGTTATACAAATTATTTACTCGGTAAGAATATTTATAAGGTTCACCCACTGACTATGCGATGTCATCTCCGGAAAGAGTCCGCCAAATGTATAATCCTCGAAGTATGGAAATTCGAGTGTTCCCATGTCGACAACATTTCCGCCCGGCGCGTCGAGAAGCTGAATTAGATTATCAATGTTAACATAGGAGTCATAGTAATAGTTACAGAAATAATCAATGTCTGAAAATTCCATCCATTGACATTCGTCACCTACTATAACCTCACCGGACCAATAAGTGGAATTCCAGCAGTTGATATAATTGAGTGACTTTTCTACCCACGGACCCGCGGGCAGATTCCACTGATGGTAGGGAAGAAGTTCTTTCCAGTCACCTATTGAGCCATCCAGAAGAACGATTAGTTTCATCCTCCATGTATAGGGTGTATTGAGCGGCCCGATATTTTCTGTGAATAACACACCATCGCTGCCAAGAAGTGAGGTTTCCACCCAGCTTAGCACATCCTCTATGCTACTAAAAGAAGCGGCAAAGTTAGGGGGGTTTTCACCCGGTAAATTATTGTCCAGATCGGTAAGGTTAGAAAGTTTAATTACATTATCTTCTGATTCATTGTTCCTGCCCCTTATAAAGGCTACAGAACTTTGCAGTTTATCGATCATAGTGAAAATATCATCCCGCGCTGAAATCATCGTAGAACCATCATCTTTAAGCTTCAGGAATTCCGTTCTGTTTTCAAGATTATGATGAACAACTCTCATACCGATAGAATCCATTCTGCCTTCGTTGTAATTATTATCATAATACAATTTGAGGGAATCGATTCCTCCAGCGCTTACAATTTCATGCGATGGGCACCACAAATCATCATCCAATTCTGTTAAGGCGTCTATCCATGCATATGTGCCATCCGGCCCCAGGATATCCATATCATAGGAAACCGCCATTTTAAAAGCCGCCCGCAAAGCGTGAATTGAAGCGTCAAAGAAATATATTTCTCCAAGATCGATCACATAAGTATCAGTTATTACTCCATCATCGAATTGTATGGTCAATTTAGTATCAGTGTTCAGCTCAACTCTAGATAGATGCTCAATTGACCTATTCAGAGCCGGAATAATTGTATTTTCAATTATAATTTGGATATTATCTACCGTAATATTCGGCGGAAATTGTGTTACCTGCTTAAGAGTCATGGCAAAGGGAACCTGTACCAGCAGTGAGAACTGGTTTCCAAGAAAGTTGGGATGATCAACTGGCGGAGACTGTAGTCCGGCAGGGTTATCACTCCCGGACCATGC
>DAOWMJ010000156.1 GCA_030643145.1 Candidatus Latescibacterota bacterium
ACAAATCTACTTGTTATGGGTGAAGGTGTAATAGACAACCTTACTTATGTTGGAGCTATTACTTTCATGACGAACACCCTCGGTGTACAGCTTGTAAATTATTCCTATTATCAAATGACAGGTGGATATCTGGGCAGTGGAGTAATTTCACCTTTGATTATCCCTGTTGCCGGCGGTATCTTTAATGGTCTGGATAATTTCTATGCATTTGGCGGTTGTCCGATCATTAACGCATTTGATGTACTGGATACCAATAATCCGAATGCTAGTTACGCGTTGCGTTATCCGGATTTTCCGACAGGAACTCCTTTTTATGCTGCTATTTCACTGGATGATTCAACCTCGACTTCGACTGTTGGTGATCCCCACTTCAAGAGGGCTGTAACGACTGGATTCAGCATGATGCAGATGCGTGACGCTAATCCTGCTGGTGCACCTGTCAGAAATGAATTCCTTGAGGATGTATTCAGCTTCTTCGAGAATGGCACCAACACTGAGGTTACGGATGCTAAAGATCCAGCCGCGGTTACCAAGCTTCATGGCAACTATCCGAACCCCTTCAACCCGATTACGACTATCGAGTTCAATATGAAGGTTAAGGGTCATGTATCGATTCAGATATATGATGTTGCCGGTAGACTTGTAAACACACTTGTAAACGATGTACGTGACTCCGGTCCTAACGAAGCAAATTGGAACGGTATCAACAACAGCGGCGCGAGTGTAGCAAGTGGTGTATATTTCTACAGAATGGACACCAAAGACTTCTCACAGACAAGGAAGATGATTCTGCTTAGATAAGCTTGATATCTAACTTGTTATGATTAGCCTTGAGTGGCCGGGATTTCTTTCCCGGCCACTTTTGGATTTGACTCTCATTTTAATTTATGAAGTGCCAGCAAGGCTGTTATCACGGGGGTTTGTGTCAATTATTTTCATTGACTTTCCCGGAAGTGATAACATATATTATAGCTGTTAAGAAGGTAAAAGTAGTCTGGATATTAAAAGGGATGACTATGAAGAATGTAAAGGTAATTTGTGTTTTATTTTCAATTTTATTAGCGGCGTTACTATTGTTTTTCCATCAGGGGTGTAGATTTCAGGAAGAACCGCTTGACAAGAATAGAGAACCTGAAACATTTCTCACTTTCGCGCCTCCCGAAACCCTGAACACCGATTACAAAGTCCATCTCTACTGGCACGGCGAGGATAAAGATGGTATAGTCACAAAATATATATTTTACATGTCTGATACACTGAGAACCTTGAGTCCTGAAAAAGACAGGAACTCAGAAATGCTAGACTGGAATCCGGCGAACAGAAAGGCGGATTATCTGAGCGGGCATTTTACTACAAATACAGACACTGTAATTATGTTCACCGGTTACGATCTTGAAAAAAAGATTCGTCGTAATAGACAGGCATTTCATATCGCTGCCATTGATGATGCCGGATTGATTGATCAGACACCTGCAAGGATTCAGTTTTTTGCTACAGTTACTTCCGTTCCAACTATTAATTACTGGGTTAAAATAGGTGATAAACCTTATAAATCATATAATCCCTCGATTCTTGATACTATTAGCCTATTTACACCTCTTAGGATTAAGTTTCAGGGTGCAACGGAAGTAGTCGGCGGTGCCATCACGGGTTATCAGTGGAGTGTTAAGGGAGTCACTTATCCGCGCGGTGGTGAATGGTATATTCCGGCCATAAGTGAAATTGTCGAGTTTCCCAGTGAAATAAATAAATATTTCTATACCAAAGAAGTTGCCGGAATTTTAGTGTCAGATTCTGCAAGTGTACTGAATACCAGAAAGAACCCTCTTGATGATGGGGATTTTTATTTCGGCGGGGTTGCACGTGATCAGGCCGGCGCCCAATCTGAAGTGAATGTTAATAGTGGAGATGGGTTATGCCATATAGTGTTAAATTTTGATCCGGATACGGAAATATTGTACGGGGATAGTTATTTCACTAATGAGTATGGCAATAGTGATAGTTTCATAGTAGATTTTTCTGATGCTTTTCCCGACACTTTGCCTTTGAACTCCGTTTTGCGGATCAATTATACCGGTTGGGATGATAAAAGAGATTTGCTCGAATTTACAAATCCCCCGCTTCCAATTAGATTCAAATACAGGCTGGTGTTTAAAGGTGTCTCCGAGATTAACAATATGACAGCTGTATTCGGAACTCCCTTTTTGCCGATGATGATACAGGCTGAAAACAATAATCCTGGTGAAGTAGATTCGGTTTCAATGTCGATTGGTTCTTTTGAATATACATTTTTAGTCCGCTCCTATGATGAACAATACAGATATGATCATACACCCGATGAGGTTACTTTTTACGGAAATTTTAAACCTACAGTGGAAACTTTTGAGGTAGGTGTGATGGAGTATGATTTTTTCTCCGGAGGAAATGTTTTTCATCCATTGGGGGATACATTAAAATTTGCTGATCCTACAGACTTGAGTAACAGGGGAGTGTATCCTTACCTGGTACTGGTTAACGGTGATGAAATTAGGCCTTGCGCGATCACAGAAGGGGCAGCTACAGTCGGATTGTTTTATCCAATTGCTTTAAAAGCTACCGGACATGATGACAGAAGAGATCCTATAGGATCGGCGATTAAAGCGTGGTTTTATTGGATGGATAGTGATTATAATTTTGGTAGTGAAATGAAACTCATATATCCGGATGCGAATGATTTATTATTACAAGAAATCAGAATTAATATACCTTTCGATCAGGGTATAGCTGACCCAACCAGGCTTGGTGAACTGCCTTCCGGTGTTCAACCTTGTTATATTGCAGGTTTTGATCTTGGAGCTGATTATCCGTTCAATCAAAAAATTAGGATGTCACCAGGGGGGGGAATCTATTCAAGCGAAAGCAATATTTCTAATTACTCAAGGGGGGATACTCTGGGGGGGCAGTTTTTTATCAAACAGATGTGGTAATATCTATTTCAGATTGACTGGAAATAAAGTTGAGAGTGAGGCAGGAGGTTAAATAATTATGCTAATTTTCCGACGGTGTATATTCTCGGTAATTATTGTTATAATAGCGGGCATTTTTCTCGGTTGTTCGGAAGATCTGTTTACCGGTGAAATGGCGGAAAATAAACCTCCGATTGTAAGACTTACACATGTTCCTATGGAGAGGGCGATAACATCTTACAAGATTCATTTTTATTGGGATTCATATGATCCTGACGGCGAAGTTGATTATTGTGAATATATTATTGTCAGTGGGGATCCATACGGATTTTCACCCGCCGACACAATGGTGGAATGGCAAAAGGCTATTAGTTATTCAGCTAATGATTCAACAGAGGCAGTAAACTTTAATGACAAAGCATTTAATTTCGAATGTGATAGTGTATCTGCTCCATGGGAAGGTAATACTGAAGATATCCGGCATACAAGGTTCGAAAAAACAAACACCTTCTTCATAAGAGCTATTGATCTGGATGGTCTTGTTTCAAAGGTTGAACATGTTTCATTTACCTCCTGGACTCTCGCCCCGACATGTGAAATCACCCAACCGATTGGCAACTCCAGGAATTACAGTACGGTTATCACATTTGGCTGGAGGGCGAAAGACTATATTGATTCGCATGATAATATTCAGTTTCCTGAATCAATAAGATATTTATGCAAGAGTTTAATCGATATTATTGATATTTATCCTGAGGGGCAGAAACCGACTTTACATAACCTTGTTTACGCTATTGCAGATAGTATGAATAGTTGTCCGAAAAGATTTTATCCGCTTTGGGGGGATTGGAGAGGATACTCTTCCTCGGGATCCGGGGCTGGCGAGAAATATGGAGATGCGCTTGACGAGGAATTGCTTCCTTCATCGGGATCTTATCTTTTTGCTCTGCAGGCAAAGGATGAGGCTGGCGCTGTAACATCAATTATGAAAAGTGACGATCTAGGTCCGGGGAATGTAAGAATATTTTCTGTAACGGGCGGTTTAACACCCACTTTAACTATATCAGAAAAGACGATTGGGAGTTCATTGTTCAGTGGAGCCGGTTGCAAAGCAAAGCAAGTAGATATACCGCCTGGGGTTGAATTGAATTTCACCTGGAGAGCAAATGCCGTTGACTATGGTGGTAAAATTGTCGGGTATAGATATGGTTGGGATATAATAAATACGGAGAATCCGGAAGAATGGGCAGTATCCAATTTTGGGCTTGATTACAACAGTTGTATAAAAGTATGGACCACTGGATCACATACACTCTATGTTGAGGCAAAGGATGATGGCGGACATATATCAAGAGGGCTTATAAGGGTATATGTGGTGCGATTTGGTATGGAAAGAGACTTAATTCTGATTGATGATTGGATGAGTTATAGAGGAACAGCTGAAAACTGGAATGGGCAAATGCCGATGGAGGATGCACACGATCTCTTTCTCGCTGATATCTGTAAGAATAATTTAGGATCTAATTTTAATGATGCAGTCTATCCTGCAGGAGATGTATACAATTATTCAGAATTAGGGGATATTACGATATCCGATATCTCAAATTATAAGAATATGATATGGATCTATGGAGCCAATGTTCTTACCAGCGGCTGGAAGAAAAATCTGATATTTATCGCGGAAAGCGAAGCCAGCGGGGGTACTAGCACTAATCTTAATCTAATCAGATTGTTCCTGCGTGCCGGGGGGCATGTTCTGAGCTATGGATATACCGGTCGTTCTTGTGGAGGGCTTGTTGATTGTTTCGATTCAGCTGATTTAACGCGCAGTGAACAGGGTGGCCAGCAACGCTTCCCGCTATCGATCCCGGATGACCTTATTTTGCAGAGCGGGGATAACTCTTATGAGACTTGTATGGCATATGATGATTATGGTGTCACTGTTCTGGACAGGATACGTTATTGCGATCAGGAAGATTTTGCTGTGAATTCGATGAAGATGGTAATAGTTGACAACAATGATCCTGTAACCTCAATGTATCCCGGACTTCCTGATACTATCAATTTGCTTGAGGAAATAACAACAAACGGAATGTTTTGGGATGAGGGGTTTTGGGGTTC
>DAOWMJ010000240.1 GCA_030643145.1 Candidatus Latescibacterota bacterium
GGGTGAGGGGGAAAAGGAATTCTTACGGATGAACTCAAATTCCTATCTTGGTCTTTCCCTTAACGATGATATCATCAAAGCAGAGGAAGATGCTTCCAGAGAATTCGGTGTCGGTCCAGGCGCTGTTCGTTTTATAAATGGCACTTACAAGGCGCACCGAGATCTCGAGAAGAAACTGGCGGAATTCCATAACTGTGAAGATGCCATGATTTACAGCGCCGCGTATGCAACTATGATAGGTGTCTTTGCCGCGCTTACTTCGAAGGAAACAATAATTATAAGTGATGAATTGAATCACAATTGTATTATTAATGCTATTCGTCTCTCAAGACCTAAAGACAAGAAGATTTATAAGCATAATGATATGGGGGAGCTTGAAGAAAAGATAAAGGAATCGATTGGCAAATGTCAAAGGGTGCTGATTGTTACAGATGGAATTTTCAGCATGAGGGGAGATAACGCGCCTCTTGATGTTGTTTCAGAACTCTCCAAAAAATATGATGCAGAATTCCCGGAAAATATCATTTTAATGGTAGATGATTCCCATGGTATTGGCGCTATCGGCAAAACCGGAAGGGGAATTGAAGAGTATACAAACGCGCAAGGTGTTGATGTTTTAATCGGAACATTAGGAAAGGCATTTGGTGTGAATGGAGGATATGTGGCTTCTAGTGAAGCGGTCACACGTTTTCTCAGGGAGAAGGCCGTAACATATATTTATTCCAACCCGATAACCATTGGTGAATCAGCCGCCTGCTTAAAGGCGCTCGAATTTCTCGATAGTGAGAAGGGGCGCGAACGCTTGAAATACTTGGGTAAGTTAACCAAGAGGTTTGAGAATGGATTAGAGGAGCTTGGGTTTGAATTTATCCAGAGCGATCATCCAATCGTTCCGTTGATGGTAAGAGACACAGAAAAAACTACAGAGATTGTAAGTTTTCTCAAAGAAAATGGTGTCTTGTCAACTGGATTGAACTTTCCGGTTGTACCTCGCGGTGATCAGGAAATACGTTTTCAGGTCAATGGGAATCACACCGAGTATGACATTGATTGCGTCCTGGGGTTGCTGAAGGAATATAAAGAGACCCATTAAAATCGTAGAGAATTAAGTTGGTATCTAAAAATATACTAGTGTTTGGCGTTGGGGCCTCTCGCACGTATTATGTTGATAACATTTATAGTTATCCTGATTGCTTAATGTTATTTCTTAAGTCTTTGAGTCTATATATCTAAACGAGCAATTATATATAGGCCTGGTTATTTTACCAGGGGTTCCCATTCAGCGACACTAAAGAACTTGATTTGACATTTTTGAGTTGTTATCCACTTGTACTCGTGATTGTAACTCCAGCCCAGATATTCGGAATTACCTCCGCCCTCGGTGGTTATAAGAAATCTATTGGAGAGCGAGCCAAAAGATGAGCCTTGATCGGCGGGGAGCAGTTTGTCGCCGCCACTGGCATCGACTGGAATCCATCCGTATCCGGGAAGGTATATCTCATTCCAACGGTGAAAGACGTCGTCGTAACTTGCGTCATCTCCGCGGACAACAAGAGATCCGACATAGCGAGCGGGTACACCGGCAGCCCTGCAAAGGGCGGTATAGCAGAATGTATATTCAGAACAGGAACCATTTTTCCTTTTAAGGACAGTCGGCGCCGTGTTCCATCCTCCTGACAACTCGTATTCCATATTAGCTATTAAATACTGATAGAGCTTTCTTGCCTTCCAGTAAATGTTTGTTTCATCGCCCACGACCTCTTTTACGAGCTTCTGGATATAAGGATTGTTGATATCATATTTATCTTCATCAACGAGATATTGTTTCTTTATTTCACGCGGAATTTCAGATTTAACTTCATCGGGATAAACAAAATAGCTGATAGCGGACGTTTCAATATCCGCCTTCAAGGTAACTTCAAAGGATTGGGCAGGATCAAGATTCTCGACGTGGAAACGCGCTACCTTTTGATTCCACCTGTCGTGAAGAAATTCCTTAGGGGGTGGCATGTATTGAATCTCGGAGAGGAGTTTCTGATTGTCTCTTGCCGATGGTACGGCATAGAAGATGTCGAGTGATTTAATGTTTCCTTTCCCTAGTGCGGCGGCTTCAGTAGTAAATGTTACCGTTGCTTTTCGGGGATCGGATGTTTTAAAAATATCACTGTCCTTTACAACTATTTCGTAGATACAGTCATCCTGATAATCGGTGTTGGCAAGTTTGCCATTTCTGAAGGTGAGCCCCCAGGCGAATGGCCCCGGTGAATCAAGAGTGATTATCACGTAGCCCTTTTCAGGGTGGATCATATATATTTTGTCCCTTACCCGGTCTGAACACCACAAATATCCATTGTGATATTCAAGTCCCCTTGGATCTCTTGCCGGAGAGGGGAAAGAAACGATCGTTGTGCCGTCACCCGGCGAGAGTTTTGATATTTTGTCTTCGCGGTTGTCGCATATCCATATGAATTTTCCATCCCAGGCAATTCCGGTAGGGCTTGGTGTTGGGGAATCAAGTGTTACGATGGTCTCGCCACTTTCGGGATCTGTAGCGTATATTTTTTTATTCCCCGGGTCAGTGTTCCAGATGAGTTTTCCGTCCCACGCGAGACCGGAGGGAAAATATCCGGGGGACACAAGGGAGTCGGTAATTGCTCCTGTGACCGGGTCTATCTGATATAATTTATCCTCGTATCTGTCGGCAACCCAGTAATGCTGACCATCCCAGGTAATACCCGTGAGATGGGTTAAGGATGTCACTATTCTGTTAGATATATCGCCCGGCGCGGCTATTGCAATGGCCGGCAGGGAAGTTGCGAGTATCAAAAGAAAAATTGTAACTCTTTTCATTTCATTTTCTCCTACTGTTTAAAAGATAAAAAGGTGCGTAAATATGATTTCATTTTTGTCTTATAGCCTATACTGGTTATTTTAGAACGATATGAAAGTTGTGGTCAACCATATTTTGCGAGACAGATCATGATTAACTATTGTATACTTGGTCTATTGACAGGAGCACAAAAGGGAAGATCATAAAAAGGAGTTCTTGGGGATGAGAGAAAGATACGGGGGAGTTAACTGGTTAATTATAA
>DAOWMJ010000047.1 GCA_030643145.1 Candidatus Latescibacterota bacterium
ATTGCCGGCGGGTTGTACATGCTAGCGGTATTTCCTATTCTTGGAGGGTATCAGCAAATAGGAATAATTGCGCTTTTTGCGTATAATATTGTTATTACCCCGCTGGTTTCAATGACACTGGCTTCCGCTTATGACAGTCTTGTTTATGCTCGTGAATATTCCAGGGTGGATTATTCAGCATGAATCCCCCGGGCAATCCGGATAAATGGAAGGCGAAAATTTTAAATGAGTGAAGATTTTCTTGTTCCCGATGGCGACAGCCGGATTGAAATTATTATAAAGAAGTCCAGATTTATTGCTGAGGCTGTTAGTGTTTCATCCGTGGAAGATGCCAGATTAAAGATAAAAATGAAAAAAGAAGAATATCCCCAATCTACCCATGTTGTCTACGCGTTTATAACCGGCGATAGGAGTAGCGAAGTAAGCGGCATGAGTGATGACGGCGAACCTCCGGGAACAGCCGGTAAGCCTGTCATGGATATTCTTAAAGGAAGTGGTATATTTAATGTGCTTGTAACTGTTGTAAGATTCTTTGGAGGCATAAAACTTGGTACGGGGGGATTGGTAAGGGCTTATTCCGAGTCCGCGAAAAAGGCGATAGAAGAGATGCCTGTAATCAAATTCGTTCGTAAAATACACTTTTCGATTGAAGTTTCGTACGATTATCACGAAAAGGTAGAATTGATAGTTACCGGAGCTGGAGGAAAGATCGAAAAGAAGAATTTTACTAATATAGTAACTATAACAGGCGCTCTACCTGAGGCAAGTCTGGAAAGCTGCAATGCGGAACTGAAAAATATATCAGGAGGGAAAATATTTATTTGATGAATGTTATGGAAAAGTTCAATATCTTTTTCTCCGATACTCGCGGCAAGAATATTAGATAAAGAAGGAGTGTGTATGGAGCAGGCAAATGAAGCATTTACCGTGATGCTGATAGTAGCTAACGGGATCTTTTCATACAACGGGTTCAGATCCAGGGTATTTTTTAATAAACATATATTCTGGGTAAGAAAGGTTCTGCAGGATGGTCAGCTTATCAGAATATTAACGTCGGGGTTCCTCCACGCCAGCTGGGGGCACCTGATCTTTAATATGTTTGCTCTCTATTCCTTCAGTATTGGTGTCGGCACTGTTTTTGGTTTTGGAAAATATATTTTAATTTATTTTGTCAGCCTGATTGCCGGCAATCTACTAGCGCTTTTTATACACAGGAGAGATCCGGAGTACAGGGCGGTAGGGGCTTCAGGGGCTGTTTGCGGAGTGATTTTTTCCAGTATTCTGCTCTTTCCGGACAGCTCCATCTACTTCCTGTTCCTCCCGATCGGTATACCTTCCTGGTTGTTTGGTATTGGTTTTATCCTGATATCCATTTATGGAATCAAATCGGGAATTGGGAATATCGGGCATGAAGCTCATCTTGGCGGCGCTATTGCGGGGGTTGTGGTTTCGATATTAATAAACCCGGAGCTTGTTTCAGATAATCCGGTACTTGTATCCTTACTGCTTCTTCCAATGCTGATATTTCTCTTTCTCGTTGTAAAGTTTCCCGCGCTTGTTCGATTAGGTGAAAAGCCGGCAAAGCGGGATTTGAAAAATTAAGCAATAATGAAAAGAAGCAACTCGAAAGGTTATCAAAACAAATAGATGAATTAAAGTAGAGTAGTAATTTGATTAAACGATGTGGAGGAAATTTAAGAATGGATCGAAAGATAGGATTGGCTCTTGGTTCCGGGGGTGCCAGAAGTCTTAGCGATATAGGTGTTTTTCTGTGGCTGAAAGAGAATAATGTTGAGATATCATGTGTTTCGGGGTGCTCTATGGGTTCAATTATTGGAGCTTATTTCTGCGCGGGATTTACACCTGAACATTTAAAAAAAATTGCTTTGGATATAAAATGGACCGATATAATTAAATATCTGAGACTCTCTTTTTCCACAAGAAGCATATTTAACTGGAGCAGGATATCAAAATTCCTTAATGAAGATCTGGGGCATAAACAAATTGAGGATTTGAACATTCCCTTTGCGTGTGTTGCCGCCGATATCAATAGCGGTCAGGAAGTTGTTTTTAAAAAAGGTAAGGTTGTAACTGCCATTAGCGCTTCAAGTTGTGTGCCGGGCGTGTTTCCGCCGGTTAAGATTATGGACAGGCATCTTGTTGACGGAGAACTTGTAAATCCCGTGCCTGTAGATGTTGCTTTTGAGCTTGGAGCCGATCTTGTTATAGGAATAAACACATGTCGTTCCATTCACACTGAAGATTTGTCCAGCGAGCCTCAGGAAAATTCTTTTATTAAGAAGATGGATGATTGGTTGGGGGAAATGCTCGAAAAATTTCCCGCTCCCGTAGCTGACCTCTACAATAAATCGCCTCTTCCTGATTTTGTTCGGATCGATCACCGGGAGAGAAAATTTTATGATGTGATAACCGACAGCCTGGCTATTGTGTCTTCAAGAATTATGAATTTAAAAAGGCAGTTCGCCGGTCCCCATTTTATGGTGCGACCCGGTGTTGGGGTATATAAAAACTTTGATTTTGATAGTGCCGGAGAAATAATTGATTTGGGTTACAGAGCAATGGATGAAGTTGGATTTGAGTTGTTAAACTTTGTTAAGGGGAAGTAATCCGTAATCATTTCCCCGCAAAAAATTCATCATGTACCGCTCTGATTGTTTTAGTTCTGTCCTTACGGCTAACGAGGAAATAGATTGCCACTCTGGATGATCCGGATGCTATGAGCTGTATATTAACATTTTTTTCTGCTACAGCTTTAAAAGCCCTCACTGCGATACCGCGCCTTGTATCCATTCCTTCTCCAACAAGCGCTATAAGAGAACTGTTGTCATAGCATTTTATCGAATCAATTGTAAGAAGATTAAGGGCGGCTATTTCTCGGCAGCACTTATTCAGATCGGATTTGGAGACGAGAATATTCATTGAAGTCATTGATGAAATTATTGTTTTTATGTTGATTCCCAATTTGGATATTTGATAGATTATCTGGTTTAGAATATTACTTTTGATTCCAATGCCGGGAGTGCCGAGTTTGATCACTCCAATGTTGTCAAGGTAGGCGACACTTTTTACTACAGATCTTTTTATTGTACCCTTATTGCTGATCACCGTGAGTGGTATTTGCTTCTTTCCCTCTTTATTTATATCGAATATTCTCACCGGAATTCTTTTTCCAAGGAGAGGCTCAAAGGTTAGAGGGTGGAATATCCTTGCTCCGAAATAGGATAGTTCGGCCGCTTCGTTATAGCTGAGTTCTTTTATGCTCACAGGGTGTTTTACAACGCATGGGTCGGCGCTCAGAAATCCGGAAACATCTTTCCATATATCAACCGAGGAAGCGTCGATGCAATAGGCTATAGCGGATGCTGAGTAGTCGCTTCCACCGCGTCCCAGAGTTGTAATTCTATATTCGGTTGAGATACCGTAGAAACCGGGGATTATATAGGTGATATTTTCAGAGAAGATATTTCTGATATTCTTTTTAGACTGTTCGAGATCAATTGTGGCATTTCCATATTCACCGTCGGTCACAAGTCCGATCTTTTCCGGGAGCAGTTCTTTTGACTCTATCTTCATATATCGAAGGATAGATTCAAGGAGGAGTGATGAGAGCCTTTCACCGTAGCTTAGAAGCATATCGTCGGCGCAGTTCGGAATATCTTCCAGGCAGTGAATACCGAGCAGATACTGGCCGAGCTTTTCTATTCTTTGTTTCAGTTTTGAAAGTGTCTCGTTTCTGGCGTCTGGGTCCTTAATATACTTTAGTGCTATACGCCGGTGTGAGTTATAGAGGTCTTTTAGAATAATATCTATAGCATCTTTATCCCGCTTTACTTTCGATACACTTTTGATAAGCCGGTCTGTAACACCATAGAGGGCGGAAACAACGATTACGATTGGTTCATGGTAATTTTTAATCGCGGTTATTACTCTTAAGATGTCTTCTCTGGATTTCAGGTTTGATCCACCGAACTTAACTACTCTTCTGTTCATAGGTTGTCTCCATATCGTCTGATGAACAATTCGGCATTTTCAATAGAGCCTCCGGCAGCGCCCTTTACAAGGTTGTTGCAAAGTAGCACAAAACCGATAAGATTGTTTTCCTTTTTCAATCTGCCGGTGAAGACTTGCATTCCGGGAGGGCTGCCTTCAAAACTCATCTTTGGTTGAGGATGTACTCTGGGCCCAAGGTATTTAACCGGGTTACTGGGCAGGGAGGGAAGTTCAAAATCTCTAAAAGTAAAATCATTCCAGGCCTGCTGGATATCAAATGTTTCCGGGATAATGTCAAATTCAACCCATACGGTTTCAAGGTGTCCGTATGGTACATCGACACGAACACAGAAAGGCATTATTTGAGTCTCTGTTTGGAGTATCTCGGCAAGCTCTTTTGTAATTTTTTCTTCTTCTCCGTTGATCCATGGAAGTGCGTTGCGACGTAGCTCGGGGGAATTAAGCCCCGCGAATCCGGCGCCGGATAGGGCCTGGTAGGTTGAAACAAAGATCTTATTTATACCGAATTTTCTTAGTGGCGCGAGAGCGACCGCGAGCCCGGTTGTTGAACAATTGGCGTTTGTAATGATAAATCCCCTTTCGGGATATCCCTGATCTGTTATTAAATCAATTTTTTCGGAGTTTATTTCAGGGATAAGAATAGGCACATCTTTATCGTATCTCATCGCGCTGGCGTTTGAAAAAACCGCGAACCCCCTATTTCTGAGTTTAGGTTCCACGGAGATTGCTATTTCGGAAGGAAGGGCGCTGAAAATAATCTTTATTCCAAGTTTTGATAAAAGAGAGTAATCAAGAGAGGAGAGTATAGTCTTTCCGGTTTCTTCAGGTAACTCGAAAGGGAGAGACCATTCAACTCCTGATTTATATTCGATCCCGGCTTTTGAAGCGGAAGCCGTCAGCATCACCGGATCAAACCATTTATGTCTGGAAAGCAGCCATATAAAGGTCTGTCCCACAAGCCCGGTAGCTCCGAGAACAGCTGTCTTTATTTCTTTCATGTTTTCGATTCGTCTAAACAATTAATATTTGATATATGACGAGTCAGCAGCGGCCTTCACTCCAACAGCCTGATCGGGCCTTTCCGAGGCTCACTCTTCTGTATTTATCAATACAATAGATAACTGCCGTGCGCAATAATTTTAATTGGAAATAGTTTTTCAGATGAAAGTTAGCGCAATAGAACGAGCCGCGCTGTGGAGCTAAATGATCCTATTCTTAATCTGCAGAAATATACATTGCTGGCCACTCTTTTCCCCGTTTTGTCTTTTCCGTCCCACATGGCCCTGTGTTTTCCTTCTTCGAGAGTGTTATCAACCAGTGTTTGGACGAGGCGTCCGGATACGTCGAAAATATTTAGTGTGACATGGGATCTTACGGCTACTTCAAATGGAATAACAGTAGTGGGGTTGAAGGGGTTAGGGTGGGCGGGGTGAAGGCTGTTGGCAAAGCCCGGTGATTGTTCTTCTTTATCATCTATACCTGTGTATGTTTCAGTTGTAATGTTGATATCGTCAATATACCAGCCTTCGAATCCACGCTGTTCATTGCTGGCAAAATGGAATCTAAGCATAACCTGTCCGCTGAAGGCGGAAAGATCGAATTCTTCAAATTTCCAATCGGTTTGGCCGGAGTAGCATCGCTGATATGGATCGAGGAATATTGTATTCGAACCACTTGCTCTGCAGGGATAATTAAAAAGGGGAGAGATTATCGTCCACGATTTTCCCCCGTCGGTTGTTATCTCAACAACTCCCCCATCCTCCGCCCAGTATGGATAAGCTGATCCTGCTTCAGCATCGATTTTGTGCCAGAAGCTGAGTTCCGAGTTTCCATCAAGGCACAGGGGGGGGGAAACAAGCACAGTCTCCATCATATTTGGATAGTCCTCTGATGAGTTTCCGCCGCATTTCCAGCTTCTTGGAGAGGAGTGATATTGGTCATTGCTTAGATGCCATCCATCTACACCGACGATAGCGCCATGATTCCAAAAGTTGACAGAATCAGCCGTGTCTTCGATTGTGTAGCCGCATGTAGTTACGTGGAGTGTTTCACTGTGAGTAAAAAGGTTTTCTTTTGCCAGTTTCAGAATTATCGGGAATTTGGTAAATGGCGGAGTAGTAGGTTTAATAAAAAATGAAAGGCTATTATTTGAAATAACCGTTGAACCTGTCGGGATGGAAGGGAGTTCTGTCTCTTGTTCATATGGCCTGGCGTTTTCCTGGTATGGCATAGAGAGGGATAGGGTTGGCGTCATTATATCCACACTTCCATTATTTGTCCAGGAGGTTGTAAGATTGATAAATTCCCAGGCTTCAACGCATCCGTTGCTGTTTCCCATCAGTGTGTCACAGGTTGACCAGCTGTCAAGTGTGATTGCCGGAGCGCTTACAGTGAAGAGGCGGCGCGAACTCCACTCATTGCCCGTAGCGGTAATGTTAAATGTGAGCTCCAGAGTGTAACCGTTTGGAATAGAGGTTGAGATTTCAATTAGAAACTGGTTTTCCTGAATTATGCATGTTCGTTCAGGCAGAGAAAATGTGTCGCTTAAACTGTCAATAATTGAGGTATAGGGATCATCGCAGGTGAGGCTGACGCAGCAGCTGTCAACAGTTATAACCCCCTGGTTGGAAACCATAATTCCGATTTCTATTTTTTCGCCGCTTTCAACAATACCGTCTCCGTCGCCGCGGCTCTGGCCGATATTGTCATCGTCAATTAGAACACTCTCAAGTTCGGCCAGGATGCCGGGGCTTTGATCGATCACAATGGAATCGCTATAAAGGTAGTGATTATGCGAGTTGACTCTGAGATAAACGAATCCTGTGTCGGGTAAATTGGGTGAAAGGACTGCAATTCCATTTTCGTTTGTTAGGGCTGTTTCGTAGATATTTAAATTGACGTTAAAAATGGAGACAAACGCGTTGGATACCGGATTGCCCCCGGAACTTGCTTCAATGATGAAATCATTGTTTCCGGACGGAACAGGCGAGTCGTAAAGCAGAGTAAGTTCTGAAGGTTCCGATGTCCATACCATCATGGCGGGATCGCCCAGTAGACACATTTCGTACATAACATAACGAAATAGGGGATAGGTAATATAGGGAATATTATCGATACGCGAATCATCAAAAGCATGGCCTATTGTTTCTATCGATTCGCCGAACAGCGCGTCAAAGAATTGTCTGTCAAAGAATTGGGAAACTCCGCACGTTGAACCGGGGGCGTTCCAGCCGAACCGGGTGTTGCCGATAAAGGCAACGGCGCCCGCGGGTGATGTGATAAATTGTTCGCCGATAGCATCTTGAGAGTAAGTTGTACCGGCATAATCTCTATTGTCAAATGCGGCGGGATAACAACCCTGT
The DNA here is from genome assembly GCA_030643145.1 of Candidatus Latescibacterota bacterium. Lineage (GTDB taxonomy): Bacteria > Krumholzibacteriota > Krumholzibacteriia > Krumholzibacteriales > WJIX01 > JAGHBT01. The sequence goes on from DAOWMJ010000047.1 coordinate 7,395, forward strand.
GAATATATAACGGAGGGGATTGCTTCTGAGCCGTCGTTCTCAAGGAGTGTGAGTGTGCTCTGTGTGATATGCATGGCATTGTGAAGCCCGGTATGGCCGAGGTGGTTAACCAGGTTTACACCATTGTTTAGGAGCGGAATTAGATCTGTTTGATCCCAGGGTAAAGGCTGGTCCCGGTCATAGAGAGTCTCTGCGGTAAAATTTTGATTCAACCCCGTTGTTACAAGATCAAAATTGCTTGATCCATTGAGTATCTCATCCTTATAATCCCCTCCCCACGTATCAATGCCATCCTCGGACCAGAGGAGTTCTCCGAGCATGAGCGATTTTGAACATTGCTCCGGTTGCGGATGGAGAGAGTAGGCGGTCAATTTTGCGGTAAAATTGTCGATGTCCGCCTGACTGCTTACGGGCAATCTGCCGAGAGAGACTTCCGGGAGAAGGTCTTCCTCCCCCGGTTCGCCGTAGTATAAATCTCCATCTGAGTTCCAGTTGCCGTCAAGCGCCGAATAATAAAGGTCGGCGGGTATGTCCGGTTCAACTTCATTGCCGGCATTAACGTACAAACCGCGGTGGGGTATGATCTCGTCATCACCGCCAAGCAGGATATATTCTGTATCCCAGTTGAAATAGGCGTATGAGATAAAATTTCTTATCTGGTCCTGGATATCGATGCCGCTGAATGATGACTGAATCCAGGAGAGCGTGACGATATTCGATCTTAATCCCATATCTGTTTTTAAGTCCGCCAAGGGTTGGAAGTAGTCGCTGAACTCGGCGCTTGTAATGATAACATACGGGTAACGAGGCTGATCCTGAAATGGTTCATCGGATGAGGGTAATTTACTATTGAGATCTATAGTAATATCCTTTTTGTTATCAACGAGTTTGAAAATTTTATTTTGAGCGGCCGCGACAGCCCTATGCGGGTGTTCAGGTTGAAGATCATTTATATATTTTGTTTCTATAGTGACGTTAATAGATTTTGTATACATTACCGATCCTGTGGATGGTATTAACCTGCAGGGATAAATATTTATAAAAACCAGATGAATGCCGGAAATGATTTGTTCTGTCACAAGTTTTCCTTTTACTTCCGGGTAGGGGGTGTTGAGGCTGTACACAGCTTGATCCTTCACGGGATTCTTATATGAACCAAAACTAATCGGTGCTTGAAAAGGGGCGGGAATAATTTGGTAATGTCCCTTCAACTTTATATATTCTTCCGATTCGATAGAAATGCTGGAAACTGTTTCTTTTGAGGGCAGTACAAAGCAGGCGCTGTAAACGGGGATTATTGGTTTGCCTGGAAAGGACGTTCTTCCGCACTTATCCAGTTTTAGAATGGTTCCACCCTGAACCTGGACTATTTCCGGTGTATCAAAATGAAAGTCCTTTGACAATTTCTTTGCGGTTGCGTTTCCGGCGAGAAGAAAAACAGTCGCGCAAACAATTGCGAGGTGTCTTATTGTCATGTTATTCATCTTCGTCTGTTTTAGCGCTACTTTTCAAGTATTGAACCAACTTATTATTATATCATATTCTATCGATTATATAAATGATAAAAAATATTAATATTACCGGGGCACTCTGTGTCAATAAAGGTTTAGCCAGACAGCAGGGTCTGATTAAATAGACCTTAGCCTTGTAACTTCCTGTCAATTATAGTAGAGTAGCCGCAGTTATTCGCGCAATGGGTTAGAATAGAAAAAAAGTGCTGAAATAAGATTGCAAACCAGGAAGGATGCCTTGCAAAACTTAAAAACCCTGCAAAATCGAAAGTATGACTTCGTAATTGTCGGTAGTGGTGCTGGTGGCGCTACATTAGGAAAGGAGCTTGCTTTACGAGACAAGGATGTTTTGATTCTTGAAAAAGGTAAGTATGAGAAAAGCTTTGGAAGCCTTCGAGATATTGCAAGATTTTATGATGTCAGGAGGGCATCAGAGACGAGAAGAATAACACAAGAGGGGGTGAAAGTTTATAGAGCCTTTACAGCGGGAGGAACTACTGTTGTCTCCTGCGGTAATGGAATCCGAAGTTTAGAAAAAGAACTCTGTGAATTTGGTATTAATTTAGAAGAGGAATTCACAGAAGCTGAAAGTGAAATGAATATTACACTTCTTGGAGAAGATTTCCTTTCTGATGCATCACGCAAAGCAAAATGGGCTGCAGAGACATTAGGATACCAAATGAATCCTATGTCTAAATTCATTGACTTCAACAAATGTAAAAAGTGTGGAAAGTGCATTGCCGGATGTCCACACCATGCTAAATGGTCAGCCACAAACTTTTTAGATCAGGCACTAAGTCATGGAGCCACTATTTCATACAAGACAGTAGTTCAACGAGTATTGATCAAGCAAGGGCAGGCGATGGGAGTTGTAGCAGTTGGGCCACAGGGTGAAAAAAGGATTTTTGCCGACACAGTGATCCTCGCAGCCGGAGGACTAGCAACACCTTTAATTCTTGTTTGTTCTGGAATTAAGGAGGCTGGCACTAATTTATTTTTAGATTTATATGTTAATACCTTTGGAGAAGCAAGGGAGATCAATCAGCTCCAAGAACCGATTATGGCAATGGTGAATGATGAATTCTTGCCAACAAAAGGATTTATCATATCTCCGTTTATTAATAGGTGGGAAATTGGAAGATATGCAGAGCAGGGAAAGGCAGGATTGTTGTTAAATAATAAGAATCTGATGGGATTCATGACTAAAATTGCAGATAGTGCGGTTGGCCGGATCCTGCCTGACGGCAAGATATCAAAACCAATTACTCTACGGGATAGAAAACGGCTGCGGGAAGGGTCTTCTCTGGCAAAAGAGATAATGATCAAAGCCGGGGTGAAAAACGGCTCTCTTATTGATTCTACAATCCAAGGTGCTCATCCTGGAGGGACTGCAGCTATTGGAAAAGTAGTCGACAACAATTTACAGACTAGAGTAGACAATTTATTTGTTTGTGATGCTAGTGTGCTTCCAGTTGCTTCTGGCTTACCTCCTATTTTGACAATTACAGCCCTTGCCAAACGGATGGCTAAGAAACTAGCTTCTTAAGTGCTCTGTTTTTTTCTTTCTACTCCAATTGGTCTAGAAAAACGGGGCGGGCCAGTTTAGCCAGACAGCAGGGTCGGGTTAAATAGACCTTAGCCTTGTAACTTCCTGTCAATTATAGTAGAGTAGCCGCAGTTAGGGTAAATATATAAGACAAGGGATATATTGAACAAAGGTAATCCACGGATGGAAAGATCAATTAATTCTAAAGATTTTACTAAAATTAATAGAAAGCTTCTGTCAGGACAGGGGGCGCTATCCCCCTTGGGAGGATTGTAATATTCTAGAACTATACAGCGGGGAGATTGCAGTATAGTTGGATGATTAAAGGAAAGTGAATAGAAATAGATGATTGTGTTTAAAGGAATTAGCATGATAAATAAATTGGGGTTAGTTGAATTATACAGCGGAACTATACTGCGTTTATTTAACTATACAGGTCTGTATACTATATGTTAGGCTTATAGATGAGACGGTCTGCGGCGTCGGAGCTCACTTCGTTCGCTTCGATATCA
>DAOWMJ010000027.1 GCA_030643145.1 Candidatus Latescibacterota bacterium
AAGTGGAATTTTCGGGAATGATGGTCGCTCGGTACCACAAAATTGATGACAATATTCCCAACCAGCTTCTCGTTTCACTTCGCCAGGATAAATCTTTCGGCCCAGTTGTAACAATGGGGCTTGGCGGGCTTGGAACTGAAATATACAAAGAGGCTCTGAAAGACAGAAAGGGATTGTTTTTGTGTTCTTCTTCAACAACTGCAGACAATGCAGATATCACGAAACTGCTGGAAGAAACGATGTTTTATCCAGTTATTACGGGAAAAACCAGAATTTCCGAAAAAGCCCTGCTTCAAGAAATGAATATTCAGGACATCATCACAACCTTCATTTCCCTTGCCGGCAAATTCTCTCCCCTCTCTGATTTTTCCCCCGTAACGATTGAAGAACTGGAGGTTAATCCCCTTCAGATATCAGGCGGAAAAGTAATCGCCCTAGACGCTTTCTTAAAAATATCAACAAACAAAATTTCACCCCGGGAGAGATCCCCTGGACTGGTAAAAACCCTTCTTAATCCCGAAAGCATTCTTCTTATAGGAGCGTCGGCAGGCAGAACCAATATGGGAAGAATAGTTCTGAGTAATCTTAGCAAGAGCAAAACTATCCCGAATGAGAAAATATTCCTTCTCCATCCAGACCCGGATATAAATGATATTGAGGGATTTAAAACCTACAATACACTGGATGAAATCGACGAAAAAATAGATCTTGTTGTCTTTACAATTCCAGCCAGTGAGAAATCCACAGGACTGATTGAAGAAATAATAAACGGCGAAAAAGCTAACTCATTAATCATAATATCGGGGGGATTCAATGAAACAAAAAATGGAAAAGAGTATTCGAAGAGAATAGAAAGAAGTCTTGAGAAAATGTGGGAATCTTCTTCGGAACCCCCGGTGATCAATGGTCCGAACTGTATGGGGATATCATCCGCGCCGGGTGGCTACAACACCTTTTTTATACCTGATTACAAACTATCGTTCGACGGCGACTTCGGTAAAAACAGCGCATTTATAAGCCAGAGCGGCGCATTTCTTGTGTCTATGATGAGTATCCTGACAGAGATTAATCCGTCCTATATGATAACGGTCGGCAATCAACTCGACCTTACCATCACAGACTATCTTCTAACCCTCGGGGACGACCCAGCCCTGAATACTTTTTTTCTTTATATTGAAGGATTTAAACCCTTTGACGGAAAAAGATTCCTTGAGGCGGCAGGAAGAATAATTGAATCGGGGAAGAAAATTGTTGTGTACAAATCCGGTAGAAGCGCCGAAGGTGCAGCCGCCGTAGCATCACATACCGCGGCGATGGCGGGAGATTATTTTATCTTCCGGCGCCTGATGACGGACACCGGTATCCTGGTCGCGGATTCACTCGCTGACTTTGAAGATTATATGAAAATTTTCTCGTTTCTATCCGGAAAGATCGCGCGTGGAAACAGGGTCGGCATTATAAGCGACGCGGGTTATGAGTGCTCCTCGGCTTCCGATAACCTCGGCGGGCTAAAACTGTCAAATTTCAGTAAAGAAACTATCCTGAAACTTAAAAATAATCTTCCTTCCAGAATAGTCGATACAAAAAACCCCGTCGATACAACACCGGCGGTAGACACCGCGCGATACGGAAAATGCGCTGAAAGTATTATCGATGATCCCGATACCGACTGCGTTATCATCTCCAACGTGGCGGCGACATTCACGCAGGAAAATCTCGCGAAGGGTACGGGACACAACGAGGATATCAGAAACACAAACTCCCATCCAAACACAATCATCCGCCTTGTAAACGGAACGAAGAAACCGGTGGTGGTTTCATTTAATGGCGGCAAAATCTATGATCCAGCGGCCAGAATGATGGAAAAATCGGGAGTTTGCGTATTCAGAAATATCGGCCGCGCGATAAAGGCCCTAGATAAATTTCTTGAGCACAGTTAGGGTGAATGCCAGCGTTGTTTATAGAATAAATTGAAAACTTAAACGCGGAGTTCCCCCGTGTGCTAGAGTATTTTGCCTATTCCTAATCCCGTATTTTCGGGCCGCATACATTGACAAGTACCTTAAATTTACGTATAATCAACCCATGAATATTGCGAAACCGCATAGAAAACTCAATCGGTCCGTAATTATTTTTATTTTGATCATGGTTGTGGCGCTTGTTATCCGCGTAGTATATCTTACGCAGCTTTCAGCTGACGAGATCGGGGGTGAACTGTCGATCGACTCAGAGTTCTACTGGAATCTGGCCAGCGACATCCTCGCGGGAAAGGGCCTTCCAGAGGGTGCGCTTACCTTCAACCCGCTATATCCCTTCTTCCTGGTCGTTGTGTTTAAATTTTTGGGGAGCAGTTTGCTCATAACACGGATCGTGCAATCTTTCCTCGGGCTTTTAACTATCGCGTTCATCTATCTCGCGGGCAGGAGGCTTGCCGAAAATTTCGAAAAGGAGAAGCCTTCGGGAATGATGCTTGGAGTGGTTGCTATTTCGATGGCAGTTCTCTACCCGCAGTTCTTCCTCTACGAAGGGATGATCCTCGGAACTACACTCGAGATTCTACTCCTTACCGCCTCGTTCACATTGGGTCTCGCGTTGGACGAGGATCTACATGGGGAAAAAGCGCTGCGCGTTGGTTCAAAAAAGGTGCCGCCATGGTTGAGCGGGGGTATACTCGGCGCGTTTTGTGGAGCAGGGGCTCTCGGGCGTCCGAATCTCTTTCTATTGCTTCTCGTGGCTTTGCCGATCTGGCTCTTCGCGCGAAACCGGCGGAAACGAATTTGGCTTACTCCGGTTCTTGGTTTCATTGTCGGCGCAGCTCTTTTTCTCTTGCCACCAACAATTTATAATGCCAAAAAATCCGGTAATTTTGTTCCGGTAACTACCCATGGCGGAATCAACTTATATATCGGCAATATACCCGGCACCTATGGAGTTTATCAGCCTCCAAAAAATATGCGCGGAGAGATGCGGGGACTCATCGAGGATGCACGCTTCAGGGCAGAGGAAGAGACCGGGCGGAATATGACCGATGCTGAAGCTTCCGATTACTACGTTCATAAGACTCTTGAAAATATAAAACAGAACCCGACTGGCTGGTTGATTTTGCTCGGCCGAAAGCTCATTCTCTTTTGGAACAAGGTCGAGGTTCACGATATGCCGGAAGTTCTCTACTTCCAGGACTCGCTTCCCCTGTTCAAGTTTCCATTCCTTCCATTCTCCGTAATCTCAGCACTCGGGATAGCGGGCCTTATCATCCTTTTGCGAAGCGGCAAAAACAGGAGCATCGTGTGTCTCTTTCTTGGAACATCGTACGTTTCCATACTTCTTTTTTACCTCAATTCACGGTACCGCATCCCAATAGTGCCTGTTGTAATTCTACTCGCCTCCTATTTCATCGTGTGGGTCTCGAGGGAAATCTCACAAAAACGGTTTAAAAACACAACCATCATGTTCGCCGTAGCGCTAGCCACCTTCATCCTCATTTCGAACAGAACAATGGTAAAGGCTAACAAAGGATCGGTGTACACATTCCTCGGTACCTACTATATGAATGCCGGCGAGGAAGCTAAGGCCGCCAAAATCTTCGCCAAAGCCTACCACCTTGATCCTAATCGCGACACATCGATAATCAACTACGCGAGGACCATGATGCTTCAGAAACAATTTAAAAAAGCCGCCGATATATATGCCCGAGCCTACGCTAATAATCCCAGATATCCGGGCTTGGCCATCGAATACGCCTATACCCTAGATAAGCTTGGGCAACACGAAACTGCTAAAGAAATCGCCCTCTATGTCATGTCTACAGATCAGCAATCGGAAAAAGTTACTGCATGCAAGATCCTCGCTACAAACGCCTTCTTTAACCAGGGAAAGACTGAGGCAATAAAATGGGTGAACAAGGGTCTTGAGATCTCTCCCGAAGATCCTGATCTCAAACTTATGCTACAAGCGATTCAAAATATGCCCTAAAATTTACTCACAAACTCAACCCAGAATGCAATGCTGTCGAAGGGGCACACCCTGTCTATTCCTTGTTCCCATTATCTTTGTATTTATCATTATACAGATTAGGTATATAAATGTACCCTTTACTTACCCTGGGATAATTTAGTAACTTAAGGCTGACAATAACAGACTTCTAAACTGACCAGATGTCGGAGGCAAAATGCGGATCAGCATTGAAAAACTTAACAAAACCTATAAGGGGGGGTACAAAGCCCTTCAGGATTTAACTCTTGAAATAGACAATGGTATCTTTGGCCTTCTCGGACCCAACGGGGCCGGCAAGACAACCCTGATGAGAATACTTGTCACCCTAATGAAACCAACATCGGGATCCGCGACAATAGACGGTTATGATCTGGCAAATAACAGAAAAGAGATAAGAAGTCTTATCGGATATCTCCCTCAGGAATTTCAGTCCTTCCCCAAACTGAAGACATGGGAATTCTTAGATTACGCGGCGAGCCTTGCCGGGGTCAGAAATAGAAAGATCCGGTTGAATATGGTGGATGAACTCCTCGAGCAGGTCGGACTCTTTGAATCCAGAGACAAAAGGGCTTCCAAACTATCGGGAGGAATGAAACGAAGACTGGGAATAGCGCAGGCTCTGGCCGGGCCTCCAAAAATACTCGTTGTAGACGAACCGACGACGGGGCTTGATCCCGAAGAACGGATCCGTTTCAGGAATCTGCTTTCTGAAATGAGTGAAAAGGAAATGATTATTATACTTTCCACTCACATTGTCGGCGATATATCAAGCACATGCCACGACATGGCGCTGCTTGACTCGGGTAAACTGGTCTTTTCGGGAGCGCCGGAAAAACTCATTGAAATGGCAAAGGGACATACATGGAAGATCAAAGCGGTTGACAGCGAGCTTGAAGGCATAAAGGAAAAATATTCTGTCATATCAACCTTTCCGTCCGAAGACGGCTGGGAGGTACATCTTGTAGCCGACGAACTGGAAGGATTCAGCGGGGAAGCGCTCGAACCCGGGTTGGAACACGCGTATGTATATTTTCTGGAACATTATTCAAACGGAGACAAAGAATAAGATTTTAAATATTTCTCTATACGGATCGATAACCAACAAGAGGTAATTCTAATGAATATGATATACAATATCTGGATTGTCGCGAAGTTCGAAACCAAAACACTGCTTCGAAGCTGGTTTTTCAGAATATTTTCCCTTCTGGCAATAGTCATTCTCGCTTTTTTAGGCCTGGGCATGTATACAAACCTTGCCCCTGTTCCCTGGTCATTCCGCGGAATCCCGTCATCGATTCCATACACTTACATTCTCTTTTTAAATCTCGCGCAGGCTGTTATCGCCGTCTTCCTCTCTTCAGACTTTCTAAAACGTGATAAAAAACTTGATACAACAGAGATTGTTTACACAAAATCAGTTTCCAACCTTCAGTATGTCGCCGGAAAGACAGCTGGAATACTCTTTACATTCCTTGTTCTCAATGTCGCGGTGTTGATTGTAGCGGCTGTCTACAATATATTTTTCGCCCATTCGGGACTGTCTCCGATATCCTACATTCTTTACCCGCTTCTTATCAGTCTTCCGACTATACTATTTATTCTGGGGTTCGCCTTTCTCCTTATGGTACTTGTCCGCAATCAGGCGGTTACATTTATATTACTTCTCGGATATATCGCGGCGACATTATTTTATTTATCCTCAAAATTTTATCGGCTCTTTGATTATCTATCCTTTAATGTTCCCCTTATGTATTCCGGAATAATAGGCTTTGGAAATGTACGTCAGCTGCTTGTACACAGAGGAATCTACCTATGTCTCGGTATTTCGTTTATTCTTATTACATCGGTCATGCTTAAGAGACTGCCTCAGTCAAAATTATCCACGCGTTTATCGATCCTTTTTTCCGGAGTTTTTCTGATATTCGCCCTCCTGTTGTCATTTGTTCATATCACAACGATAAGCAAAGGAGAAAAAACCAGAAAGCAAATCGTCAATCTAAACAACAGTCTTGAGGAGATTCCCGCGGTCCGGATTACTGAATGCCGCCTGGATGTAGTTCATAGAGGTAATAAAATCAGCTCAGACGCGTTTCTTAAGATTATAAACAGATCGAGCCAGCCCGCGTCGGAATATATCTTTAACCTCAACCCGGGGCTTAAAATTGAAAATATCTCAAGAAACAGCAAAGAGATAGATTTTAAAAGAAACCTTCATCTTATATTTATAACTCCGGGAGTGCCGCTTGGCCCCTCCGCCACGGATTCACTGCTCATTAAATACTCGGGCGTAATTGATGAGAACGCGTGCTACCCCGATATCGACCCCGAAGTAATCAGAGAAGACTACCGTATGGCCTTTATGAACATAAAAAAGAGATACAGCTTTATAAAGCCCGACTATCTCCTTCTGACTCCTGAGACACATTGGTATCCGGGTTCCGATCCCGGCTTCAGCGATAACCGTCCGGCGTCGCGAAGCGTGGATTTTGTTTTATTCGATCTCGATGTTAAAACACGCCCCGATCTTGTCGCAATTTCGCAGGGGATGCCGGCAAGAAAAGAAGAAGGGCAATTTACTTTCGACTCCGAAACGCCTATGCCGGGGCTCTCTCTCGTTATTGGACGCTATGAAAAAAGAAGCGCTGTCTCGGATTCTATTAGCTACAACCTTTACACAATCAAGGGAAATGATTATTTCAGCGAATATTTTGACTCGATCAAAGATACTATTCCGGAACTTATCAGGGAAGAAAAAGAGAATTATGAAAACTCTCTTGAACTTTCATGCCCTTATTCAAGGATCTCCCTTGTAGAAGTTCCCATTCAGTTTTACTCCTATAACAGATTCTGGACACTAGGATACGAAACTGTCCAGCCTGAAATGGTTTTGCTCCCCGAAAAGGGTGTAAATATCAGAGGTGGCGACTTTAGAGGAATGGCCTGGAGGAGAAAAAGAAGAAATAAAAGAAGAAATGAGACGACAGCGGATATTGAAAATCAGGTAGATATGTTCAAGAATTTTGTATCCCTAACGCTAACCGGAGATCTCAGCCTCTCCACTCTGAGGAGGGGGCCTGAATCCCAAGAAATCAGCTACAGCATATTCCCCTTTTACTACAACTTCATTAACCATATTGAATCTGAAGAATGGCCAGCGCTTAATATTGCTCTGGAGTCTTATCTCTCCGAAACACTTGAATCCCCCCCGTCATCATTCCTTCGCTTTGTAACAGGTATCAGTGATGAAGAAAAGGCCAATCTAGAACTTTCAGAAAGCAACCTTGAAGAAATACTGAAGAATCCTGAAAAACGAGACATCACCCGTTTTGTTATCAGCCTAAAGGGGAAATTTCTGTTTAACCTGCTGGCCAATAAAATCGGAGAAGAGAAGCTGAAAAAATATATAAAAGATATTACAACCCGAAACAGGTTCCGCAATATCAGCGGAAGCGAATTTGTCGCGGGCCTTTCAAAGGAATTCGGCATCGATATTAAACCGTATATCGAAGACTGGTATACAAGTAAAGATATCCCGGGGTTTGTGTTAAGCGATATAACAACATACAAATTTATTCACAACGAAAGAACCCGTTTTCAGGTTAAATTCAGAATTACAAACAGAAAACCCGCGGATGGAATGGTTAAAATAACCCTTAAAAAAAGAGAACGCCAACAACAGGGGCGAAGATTCGGACCCGGGCGAAGACGCGATTCTGAAGCCGAGCTTACGGCAGTGGAACGCAATATCTTTGTTAAACAAAATCAAACAAAAGAAACAGGGATAGTGCTGAATTACGAGCCCCGAACAATGACGGTTAATACCATGATTTCGAGCAACCTTCCTTCATTGTACAACAAGACTTTTCAGGAATTCGAGTTAAAGAAGAACGTGAAACCGTTCGATGGAGAACGCGTTGTCGAAAATCCGGACACGCTCCCTGAAGCGGGAACAATAATCGTCGATAATGAAGACGCTGGATTTAGCGTTGAAGGCAAAAAACAAAGGAGCCTTCTTAAAAAAATGCTGCCAAATTTGCTGGGAGGCGATGATGACGAGAAATATTCCGGTCTTCGCTTCTGGGAAAAATCGGGTAACTGGAAGGCCACAATAAATGCCAATTATTACGGTACTATCATCAGAAGCGCTCATTTCACCAGCTCTGGAGATGGAACCCTGAAAGCATCATGGCAAACTGAAATAACTGAAAACGGGCACTATGATATCTACTGTCATGTCAGTAAAGTTCATTCGCCCTGGAGAAGACGGAAAAAGAAACAGAAGGAAGGCAGCTATCACTACTTTATTCACCATGACGACGGCGTCGAGGAAGCAACTGTCGATCTTAATGCCGCCACCGAAGGATGGCATTTCCTTGGATCTTACTACTTCTCAAAGGGGGACGCCAAAATAGAACTATCAAACGAAACAGAAGAGAAATTCGTCATCGCGGACGCCGTTAAATGGGTGAAACGATAGGGGTCTTGTAGAATCAGATCTCGTTTTAAAAACAGATTTGAGCCATAACAAAGAAATGATCATGCGGCCCGAACTGTCCCCAGTCCTCTCTATCCAGGTCGATCGTCTCTATCACCCGCACACTGCTTCCACCCCTTGTTACGATCTCCCACATCAGCTTGAACCTGTTTTCCCATCTCAGATCAGAACCGGCGTTCATCCCTGTTCTGACTGATTCATACCTGTCAGACAAAAATCCCGCTTCCAGTATATGAGCCGGGGATATCATAAACCGAGCCGTGAAAAAGGGCAGTATCTCTTTCTTCTCAAACTCTCCCGCCTCAAGGCCTTCCCGGCGCCATCTTTCCCTCCGAAACTGAACCCCGGCCCTGAAAGCCAGGCCCTCTCCGCCCGGAAAATCCGGACGCTGTGGCAAACCGCCCGGATACCACCAGATATACGGCAGCAGTTCAACAATCTCATGTGTCTCTTCACTCTCATCGCGGCCATTATAAAATTCGGCAACTTTCATATCGAAGCCCAACATAAATTTATCCGGCATATCCCTTTCTACCCACCCCTGCAGAGATCTGCCGTACCCCGCGGCGGAATAATTGTCACCCGGATTATCAAGAAAATTGTATTCCTTCTCCCAGCGATAGGAAAAGAAGGCGTTAAGGCCAAAGCGCAATAAATTGCCGGCCTCCTCGCGCATCTGAAAAGTAAATTCCAAGGGCTGTGTGGAATAGATGTTCTCTTCGCACTCTATGGCATCTCCATGCTCATAGGCAAAGTTGTTCGCGAAGTCGCGAACTCTCATAATCAGTTTGAGATACCTGTTGATAGCTGTTCTGCGCTGAATCCCCACTCCAATATCATTCTCCCTCTTCCAGAAAGCCGGTTCCAGATAGAAGGAGAAGTAGTAACGCGGGGAAAAATTCCATTCGATTTCGATTTCGTTCCTTGTACCGTTATCCTCAGCAAGAGTATTGCGGTTATCCAGCCAGTACCGGAAACGAAAATTTTCTGAGAGAGAGGCGGAAAACTTCAGCGACTGCCGAAGAAACCATTGCTCGACATTAAGACTGCCGGTACTGAAATTATACACATTATCGGATCGATCCCACACTTCCCTCCAACCGTGATCGGTCCGAATTGTAAGCATATCCAGGTAATATTCGCTGTCATATTTCTCCGGTTCCTCTGGGGAGGTATTTCTAAAGGAGTGATCGGCCGCGGCGGTCCAAGGCGCGTGCGCCATCAAGATCACCGCCGCCAGGAAAGAGGTCAACATCGGGCGAAAATGTCTTCTAAAACTCATCGCGGCACTTCGGGTCAAGTGAAAAACCAGGAAACCCTTTCTATTAAAAGGATTCTATCACTTTCCACCCGAAAGTAAATAATTAATAAAGCCGGCAATCACTCAGCGCTTTTCATCTCTTTCATCTTAAAGTGTTCTCCTCTTTCTTCCACGACCCTTCTGTACCAGGATTTTGGATAACCCGGATGAGTGACTTTGCCAAGTTCATCCTTAAGGTTGCCGTCCATATACTTAACGAGAAGATCCTCGCCGAGCCGCCGCCACCGTTGAACGGTTTCATCGGAGACGCGGCAGGAGTATTCAGTCAGATAATCGACCGCCTGCCGGGGAGACTGTTTGTACAGAGCCAGAGCTGTCTGATCAATCCCGTTCCCGGCGGCAATATATTTTCCTTCCAGTTCTCTCTGGACGATCAGAATATCCTCAATCATTTCCGAATAACGGGAATATGCGAAGTTGGATACCCAGTTGAAGACCCAGAAGGCGGAATCCCAGGAAAAGTGATGAAAATCAGCCGTTCCCACAGCGTAAGAGGCCGGAACCTCGGTGATGCCGCAATATATAGGATTGTAGACTGTGCTGTAAGTATCATCCACTCCGAACCAGATAATCCCCCCGATCGGATCGGGCAGATGAGAACGTGACTGGGTTACAAAGGAAAATCCGGTCTGCTGGGTCGAGGTCGCCCTTTCATTACAGTACTTCAGGCTGTCCACCTCCCAGACTAGCGGCCGCCACCTGTAGGGGCAGGAATAGGGACCAGCTCCAAGATCGGAAGTCATCTCGAAGTCAGTACCTGTGAAATGATCCCGCATGAATTCCATTATATCGTGCACTGAGAGTTTTTTGTCCGGTTTGATAAAGAGAGGCATCGGTTCGGCTCCGTCTACTCCCTTGACATAATCCATACTGAGATTAAGAGAAGGCGCGGCCCGGTTAAACATCGCGTACACTCTAGATTCACAGAAGCGCAGGGCGCCATAATCAATTGGAGCGTATGCGTCTACAAAACTGAATTCTTTGTCAGTCCCTTCATAAAAACCCTGCTCTCTCGCGAAGTCGATCACATCGGGGGCATAGAGACAATTATCTTTGTCCTTCAGGGGAAAACGCCTTATCCTGGCCTGATTGGCGTGCGCGGATATATATCCGTCGGGGATTCTGCGGGCAACCCATACCGCCCCTCTGTTAGCGGGTCCCTTTCCGATTATATCCATAAACCATACTTCCTCGGGGCCGGCTATGGAAAAAGATTCACCGGAACTGTAATAGCCGAACCTGCTGACCAGATCTCCGATAACCTCTATAGCCTCACGCGCGGTCTTCGCCCTCTGAAGAGCCAGAAACATCAAACTGCCGTAATCGATAACAGCCGTACTGTCCCGAAGTCCCTTCCTGCCTCCCCAGGTTGTTTCACCGATCGTGACCTGATGCTCATTCATTAATCCCACAACATTATATGTGTGAGATACCTGAGGTATTTTGCCAAGGTGCTTCCCCGTGTCCCAATCATATATATCAAGCATTGTCCCAGGTTGATAATCGCACGCGGGTTGGTGATACAGCTCACCGTAAAGAGTATGTGAATCGGCGGAATAAGATATCATAGTCGAACCGTCAACCGAGGCTCCCTTGGTAACAAGATAGTTCGTGCAGGCATCCGCTTCGATAACCGGCAGCATGAGAGAAAACAGGAAGAAAACAGTCAGAACCTTTTTCATAGGTAACCTTTCTTGGCAAAAAAAAACGAAAGCTCTTTAATTTCTAACAGAAGCAATATCATTAATATAGTGTGCTGTCAAGGCTTCAAGTTCAAGGGATAATTAAGCTTTAGAATACCCAGGCGTAACCCAACCACGGGAAAAATTATTCCCCGCATGATTAAACAATTCGGTCAAATCTTTCTGAAAACAATTCTACATACTTTTCCTTCATATCATTTGTTAAGAAAGAAATATTAATCAACTTTTCCAAATCCTGCTTCGTATTGATAAGATTTCGCATTTCCGACTTAATTGTCTTATCCGTTAATTTCATTTTCTCTATTCCATAATATTCTACCAAATCTTTTCTTTCGATCTTTCGTTTTTTCCCTGCTAATGATAATGCCATTTCTTCAACAGCTTTTCCCATGGAAATAGTAGAATTGAGCAGGTCATATGCGGGACTGAGTTCTACCTTTTTCTCTCTAGTTATCAAACTGAAATTTTTCAAATGCATATCTTCATTTCCGGTAAGGAAACAGAATAGCACTCTACGGAATAATCTTCTCTTTTCAAGAAGAGGGAAAGTGCAATAATTTTCAATTACAGGAATTAACTTTTCCATTGACCAATTATATTTTGTATCTCTTGTATTTCCTGTTAATTGCGCGAAATCTTCAACATGATATTTTTTGTTTTTGCCGTACCTGTCAAATCGTTTGATAAAATAACTGAAACTTCCATCTTTTGAATGAATCAATCCGGATAGAGGAACTTCAATTCCAAAGATTTTAGACATTTTCATCGTCAGATCTTCATTTTCAGGAACTTGCCTGAAAACATCACTTTGCGGCTTGATGATGAAAGTTCCCTTTTGGTCCACCACATCCAATGATCTGTTTTTTATTGATAGTTTTGCGCTAAGTTTGGGTTGGCCCCCCTGGATTGACATTTTCCCGGATCTTAATGCCGCCTCTATTCTCTGCTCCTGCGCGGTGAAAGGTAAATCGGCAAGACCAGTTAATCTTGGCGATAATTTCGCAAGCCCTGGTTTGCTGTATTTGTCTTCGCATAATTGATATGTTATTGGACATCTATTCATCGGCAATTTCTTCTATAGTTACAGCGCCAACTAAATCCGCTCCGACCACCACTAACTGTGTGAAATAATCATCTCTATCAATTTTATACTTTTTCAACAATCCTTCTAATTGGATACCTTCAGGAAGCAAACCATCAAAAAAGGGTGGAAATTCATTAAATTCATAAAATTTATCAATTGAAGGCATGGTTAGAGAAATCGGAGAACTATTATAGCTTTCATCATATTGAAAAATATAATGCCGCGAACTTTCTTCAACAAAAATTCCGGCTCTGATGTTATGAATTTTGACTAATGCTTTTCTCATACTCTTCCATTAATGGGCTTTGAAATTTAATATCGATGTTCAATGCCTCTAAAATAGATATGATAGTTGACCATTTAACTGTCTGTTTACCTTTTTCCAGGTCGTATATCACAGTTTTTCCAACACCGGCTAATTCAGCCAATTCATTTCTGCTTAATTTAGCCTGCTTCCTATGGAATAAAATCATTTTATGCAGTTCATATTTTACTGTCATAACGGTAGAATATATGATAATTTTGAAAATGTCAATACTTTTATTATAATAATTGAGGATATTTACTGATTTAGCAGTAATTATTATCCTTTTAGGATAAGTTTAACGAATATTCAAGAATAAATGCTATGAATTACTGCTAGAGCCGTAATATTATAGGTGCTGTAAACTGTTGTAGCCTGCACCTTCTTCTGTGATCGATTTGTACCTGAATAATTAAAGGTTTTGACAAAAAACAGATGAGAAAGCTACAATCAAATCAGTTAACACTTATGAGGCCTCCCCCCTACCCCCCGTAATCTCTTAAACTCAAATCAAACAAAAAGCAAGGGCATATATAGCCCATTTTTTTCAAAAGCTATACTGGATCATATAAGAAATATCTGACTTTAGAGACATGAAAAGTGTGTAAATATGTATAAATCTGCTACCCCCCTAAACACTTTATCCTAACCTCTTACACCAACAGGGAATACAAGCATAAAAGGTCAAAAATATAATAATTTACACACATGGGGTAACACTTTTTTGATGCTGAAAAATC
>DAOWMJ010000012.1 GCA_030643145.1 Candidatus Latescibacterota bacterium
ATTACCAGCAGCTCCCTCGCCATAATACCGCCGGCCGATTCTTCGTCAAATTTCAAAAGGCCCACAATATCTCTGTAATCTTCCCGGCTTACCTTTTCAAGCACAATAGGGATCTTCTCGGATGGCATAAGATTAATCGTGTCGGCGGCGTCATCACTCGCCATTTGATTCACGATAAGGGCGATAAACTCGGGCTCGAGTTCTTCGAGGAATTCTCTGCCTATTCCTTCATCAAGAACTGGAAAGATTTCCGCGGCCGTATCTGAATCAATCGACTTGAAAAAGAGCAGCCTAAGCTCCCTGTCAAGCCCCGTAATAACTTCAGCTATATCAGGAGACTTTAAACCCTCAAGAATATCGGGCGCGAAGGTATAATCACCCAATTTATTGAGATTGGAAATATATTCGATCTTTTGTTCAACATTTTCTCTCATAGCTCTCCACAAAATTCGCAAGATGGCTTCAAAAAGTTGAAGGTTACCACAGGCAGATTTAAAGTCAAGTAGGATTTCCCGCTAGCTTACTTATTCTTTTTGGTTTTACCCACCCAGCCGGGTAGAATAATTGTTTCGCCCCCGGGAAAATACGGTTTAACGGCCCCCCCGGAAATTACCATTTTCAATGCTTCTTCAATGGAACAATCAAGCTCTATCGCTTCCTCGGCGGGAACAATCAGGAAAAACCCGGATGTAGGATTGGGTGTGGTTGGAAGGAAAACACTAAGAAAATCTCTTTTTTCTCCATCCTCGGCCTGAAATTTTGAATCGGCAGTAACAAATCCCACAGCAAAGGTGCCGGCGAGAGGATACTGAATCATAACAGCCTTCTTGAAAACAGTTCTTTCCCGGCGTAAAAAGACCTCGCTGAGTTGTTTTACGGCAATATACATACGGCTAATAAGGGGAATTCGAGAAACGACTGTGTCAAGCCATCCAATCACTCTTCTGCCGATAAGGTTCCCGCCAAACACCCCTGTCAGAAAAATAATCACCAGAACGCCAAGAAATCCAAGCCCCGGGAAATCAATAAAGGGATATTTCTCAACAATAGGGTTAAGAATATTATCAACAGAATTAAAAAATTGAAAAAACAACCAACCTGTAACCAAGATTGGAAGAAGAATTAACAAACCGGTTAGAAACCTCCGCCTGAGCCAACTCATCAGAATAATCCTTTCTCCAGATAACAAATTCTATTCATTTTCATTCCCGTCACCGGCGCTCCCTTTCAAAAACTGAATTTGGACATCGATGATCCGCTGTCCCTCAAGACAATCAATTTTGAAACGCAGGTCTTTATAGTCAATTTCTTCCATCTCAATCGGCACTCTTCCTAACAAGGCGTAAAGGAATCCTCCAAGAGTATCCGCCTCTTCGGAAGGAATAGCTGTTTTCAACGCTTCATTTAGATCATTGATACTTATTCTTCCCTTTACGGAATATCCCCCAGTGGAAAGCTTCCGGAGCAGAGGCCCTTCATTGTCATCTTCATCCCTTATTTCTCCCACTATTTCTTCCAGAATATCTTCAAGGGTTACGATTCCGGAGGTTCCTCCATATTCATCGACAACTATCGCCATATGTTTCTTCTGAAGTTTGAATTCCCTGAGTAAATCATCAATCCTCTTCCCTTCAGGGACATAATAAGTCTCTCTCAAAATTCTTTTGATTTCGAAATCATCTTCATCTCTCAAGACAAACGCAAGGTCTTTCACAAAAAGAATACCAATAATATTGTCCACACTTCCTTCATAAACAGGCACCCTCGAATTGCCCGCTTCAGATACCATCTTGCGGATTTCATCAAGCTCAGTGTGACTTTCAAGAGCAAAAATATCTATTCTGGGAACCATTACTTCCCTGACCCTCTTCTCTCCGAATTTAACGATACTGTGAACGAGCCGACTTCCGTTTTCCTTGATAAATCCCTCTTTATCCTCATCGGAATCGGGAAAAAGAAACAATAGAGAAGCAAATTCCTCTGAAAGACGCGGAAATACCTCTGTAACAAATCTCAGAAAAAATAATGTTACCGGTTTGAATAAAAAATAAACTGGAAGCAATATGCAGGAAAGAGAAAAGGCGATTCTGACCGGACTAATACTCGCAAGCCCCGCGGCCGAGATTGATACCGCAATTAGAAGGAAAATCAGAACAATTACTAATAAATACGGCGACGCGGGAAATATATTCCCGGCTATTTCCGGAAGCATAGATGAATATACCACTACCATTATAATTTCTATCGATATTAAAGCCGTAATCAAATGCAATCTTCCCCTATGAAGTATCCGGAAACAAGCGTCCCCTCTACCCTCTCTGGAAAAGAGCTTTTCCTCACTAATCCTTGACACAATAGTGAAAGAAACAATCCCGCCCGTTATCAAAAGCTGGAAGAGGAGAAAAAAAATAAATCCCAGAGACGATTTCATAATAGCCTGCATAACGAACCTTGCTCCATTTTTTTATAAAAGGACAATCAGATAAAAAGTTTGTCTACTTCTTCCCTGTCAAAGTAAGAAAGAAGAAAATTTATCTCAGCCTTTTCCATTTCTTCAGCTTTCTCAGCATCGGAATGAGAATAACCAAGCAAATGGAATATACCATGTACAACAAGTCTAATCATATAAATTTCGGAAGAAACCCCGCGATACCGTGCGCTCTTACACAAAGAACGCCAGCAGAGAACTATCTCACCCAGCAGGGTTAAATCTCCCTCTGAAAATTTATCGTCATCGGAATACGGAAAAGTAAGGATCTCCGCCGGCCCCCTTCTCTTTTTGTATCTCCTATTGAACAACGCCATCTTTCTTTCACCAATAAGAATTACATTCAAGCATTTGCCGGTGGAGAGAATATCGCTCGATAGATCTTTAAGAAGAGGGGCTAACCTGAAAAATTCACTTTGTCCTATTACTCCCGGGTGGCTCAACATTCTTATTTTCATTTTTTTCTATTCCCTCCTTCTCCTCCTTCTCCTGTCCGGGATAAGCGAGCCGTTTATGAAAAGTGGCAGTTAATAATTTAATAAATCTCTCCTTTATAAGAGCAATATCATTCATCGTCAACCCGCTGTGATCGAGCTGAGCTCCATACATTCTCTCTTCAAATACTTTATCAACAATTGCAGTTATCCTCGGGGCTGTAGGTTCTTCAAGAGATCTTACAGCCGCCTCTGAAGAATCCGCGAGCATTATCAGCGCGTTTTCCTTGCTATGAGGTTTTGGGCCTTGATACCTGAAATCATCAATGTTCACACCATCATTAGAGTCATATTCAAGGGCCTTGTTATAGAAATATGACATAACTCCTGTTCCATGATGTTCCCGTATAGCATCAATAATTATCCGCGGCAATTTCTCGTTTTTCGCGAGTTGAACTCCCTCTTTAACATGTGAAGCTAAAACCAGAGCGCTCATTGAAGGAGTAAGTTTTTCGTGTTTGCTTATCGTTTCCCCTTTGTTCTCGTAAAAATATTCCGGTTTCGCTAATTTTCCAATATCATGGTAATAAGCTGCCACTCTTGCCAGAAGGCCATTGGCGCCGACATCATCCGCGACCCCCTCAACCATTGTGGCTACCATCATTGAATGATGATATGTCCCGGGTGTCTCAATAATCATCCTTTTCATAAGGGGACGATTAAGGTCGCTTAACTCCATAAGTGTAAAATCTGTTGTAATATCAAAGATCGATTCAAAGAACGGCATAAGAAACATTGCAAGAATTGTACTGACAAGACTGCTCGTAATACCGAACAGCATATTATACAAAAATGGTTGAGATTCAAGGTCGTTGGACAAACCGATACAGGTAGCGCTTATGATATAAGCCATGGAAACATAAATAAATATTTTGTAAAAGTTCTTCCTTTCCCTGAGATGAGTCATGCTGATAATCGCCGCGGCTCCGGCGAAGAGGGAAGTAAGTATCGAACTTACAGGTAAGTCGGTATGAGTAGCAAGCATCAATACGGCAAAAAGTGTAAATAGTAAAGCGGTGATATTTCCAAAAAAAGCGGTGATTATAAGGGGCACAAAAGCAATGGGTATGGCAAAATAATTAAGCTGCGGAATATTTAGTATGATTGAAACTGAAAACAGATAAAAAATAAGAATAATAAATCCCATCGTTAATTTCCCGGGGTCGGTGAACATGCCCGGAGCAAAACGATAGAGAGAAAACCCAAAAATAGCCAGCAGAGCGGCTATACTGAGAAGTTTGCCCAGAAAAAGAAGTTCTTTGTCAATGATTGAAGTATCCAGTTCAATCCTGACTCTTTCGCTCTCCAGCATCTTTAATATATCGATCTGTTTTTTTGTTATTTTATCATGTTTTGAAATAATTCTCTGGTTCTTTGATATCCTGAATGATTTTGGTATACTTTCGATTTTAGCGTTGCGGCGGAACCTGGTTTCATCTCTGTCAAAAATCAAATTAGGTTCCAGAAAAGATCTTGTAATATTGTAAAAAGGAGCGATCAGTTCGCTGTCCTTTCCAAAAATAGTCTTTGCTTTATCGAGGATCAGCCCTTCCAATTGAGCCTGGCTTATGAGGGAAGTGGCGGGCCTCAGTTTTTCTGATTCACCTGAAATAACAGTGATACTAAAATAATTTCTTCTTCTAAGTGGAGAGGCGTCATTAATTACCCCCTTTTCCAATAATGACTTTATCAAACCCACACTTTTCCGTTTGAAAATATCCCTTATTTTTTTGTTCATCAATCTTTCCAGCAGGTTTTCATTGATTCCGGGAAAAACCCTTTTTACAAATTCGTGACGATCCTCTACCGTAAGGGTATCATTTTGAGCTACAGCATTCAGCTGCTCATAAAACTTCATCAGATCATCCGTCAGACGAGTTTCCATCTTTTGCTTTCCCCTGTAAACGGGAGGGCAATTCATGACAGCCTTCGCTTTATTACTTTCAATCTCGCTTTCAGTAAAAGGAACGGAAAAAGAAAACGGAGCTATAACGTCAGCGTCAGCAATATCCCCATCCCTATACCTAATCTCTCTTGATTGTTTAGTCGGAGGAAAAAGAAAAATAGAAATAGCAAGAAAAATAACAGCCAGTATCACGGAAAGTTTTTTCCAGTCAGTAAAAAATTTGGTAATGGCATCGATCCTGAGAAACCCTTTTATACCGCGATTTCTGTCTCCCTTTACTCCATTTGTTTTCTTTTCAGCCATTTCATTCTCCCGTTTCAGAACCCGCATTGCCATTCTCAGGTTCATTTCTTCCTGAATCGGCGGTATCCCTTTTCAAACTTAATTCTGCTCTTCCGGATTCAATCATACTAAAAGCACTTATTATTCTTCTCACCAAACTATGCCGGACAACATCTTCTTCGCTGAAAAAGACAAATTTCACTCCTTCAATTCCATCAAGAATCGTCTTGACAATTACAAGTCCTGAATTTGAGGAATTCGCCAGATCAATCTGGGTTATATCACCGTTAACTATCGCCTTTGAATTCACACCAAGCCTTGTCAGAAACATTTTCATCTGCATAACGGTAGTGTTTTGGGCTTCATCAAGTATTACAAAAGCATTCTCAAAAGTTCTCCCCCTCATATAGGCAAGGGGCGCTATTTCGATGATACCATTATCGATCATATGCTGCATCTTTTGTTTACCTATCATGTAACTAAAAGAATCAAATATCGGTCTTAAATATGGATCGATCTTTTCCTGTAAATCCCCGGGAAGGAAACCGAGACTCTCACCAGTTTCAACAACCGGCCTGGAAACAAATATCGTTTCTATTTCCCCTCTTTTTAAAGCCGCGAGCGCGGAAGCAATCGCCAGAAAGGTTTTTCCTGTTCCAGCCGGACCGATCGCGAAAACGATATCAAACTTTTCAATCGCGTCAACATATTTCTTCTGTAATATACTTCTTGGCGCGATCCCCTTTCTTCTCCTTGAAGAATAAAAAACTGTTGATTTTTCCAGTTCTTTCATTCTGACAGATACCTCTTTGCCGCCGCTAATAACATCGAGTACATCCCGCCTGGAGAGCTTCCGCTCATTCTCAACCAAACTGATAAGTGTTTCGAAAATATCGGTTAACCTGTCAATCTGCTCACTATCCCCCGTTAAAGTAATCTCCCCCCCCCGCACAATAATACTACGGGGAAAACTCTTATCCAGAAGCCGGAGATTGACATCATTTACTCCCAACAAATCAATCATATCAATGCCGTCAACCGAAAAAACCCGTTTTTTCATCCCTTTTTTCAAACTTGCGCCCCTATTAACAGAAAACTCCCAGCTCAATAATAGTGAACCAAGAGTTAGTTACAATTATTTAATAAGTGTATTCTTTTCACTCAATTGCGGTTTTTTCCCTTGGGATAACAAATTCCTGCTCAGGGAAGATTAAATCAGGATTTTCAATTCTATCCCTGTTTGCTTCATAAATCATGGGCCATTTACGATAATCACCGTAAATTTCCCAATAACCGGCAATCTTGGATAACCACTCATCACTGGCAACCATATGTTTCCTTGGCCACTCTCTAGGTATATCAAGTGTCCATCCGGCAAGAACCCAATCAGGATCTTCAATTAAGTCATAGTTTCGTCTCCAGATCCTTGTCCACTTCAAGGGATCACCATAAATCTCCTCATAGGAAGCAAGAGTCCATAAACACTCTCCATACTTTAATTCCCATTTCTTTGGAAGAGCAACAAGCTTTTCCAATTGCTTCGTGTATTCCTCAAATTGAACACTTAGTCTTGAGTACTGGCTCCGCTTTTCCCTCAATTCCGTCTTCATCCTCTTAATATTTTCTCTGTTTTCAGTAGTTTGATTTGTAGCGATTTCTACTCTATCCTGGAGCCGTATAAACTCTTCTGAGAGTTGTTCGCAATACTCTTCCCTGTCCTTTTTGGAGAGTTTTTGATATTCACCCTCTTCTTCATAATATTCGCCTTTGGTAATATCTATCGGCCTTGGTTGATAATTACTACACCCTGTACCGACAAGAACCGTAAATAAAATTGGCAATGTAATGAACGCGCTGAACATCTTTCCATTCAACATAAACAACTCCCTCAATTTCCATTCCCCTTCTATTCCCGACCGCTGCCCTTCTTCAACTCGTGAATTCTTTTTTCAAGTTTATCCGGCTTTCCCTCAATCTTCGATATCTGCTGATCAATCTTTTCCAGATCCTTTTCAATTTTACCCACTTCTTTCCCGGTTTTGGCAACATCTTCCTCATGTGTAACAAGATCAAGCCTTGTTTCATCAAGGGTTACAAGATCTGTTTCACAATAGGGAGCCGGGCCGCAGGAAAAAATTGAAACCAAAGAGGAAGAAACCAATATAATAAGCAGTAATCCTTTAATAATCTGTTTCATAACTTGCTTTCCTCCTTTTGGTTATTCAAGCACGCAAATCAAGATTACATTAATATTGAATCAAGCTATTGTCAAGCAAAAACCACCTTACCAGAATCTATTTCTGCAAAAGCCGTGCCGGAATCTTTTCTAACTACTTCCCGCTTTCCTTTTTTACGAGGCTTATGTGAAGCTCCCGCAAGACTTCCTTTTCTACCCTGGAAGGGGCTCCATCCATTAAAGAAACCGCATTCTGTGTTTTTGGAAAAGCAATATATTCCCTTATCGAATTACTCCCTCCCATAATCATCGCGAGGCGGTCAAGGCCTAAAGCAATACCGCCATGCGGCGGAGCGCCGTATTCAAACGATTCCAGTAAAAACCCGAATTTTTCTCCGGCGCTTTCCTCATCAATCCCTATAATAGAGAGAAGCTTTTCCTGCAGCTTTCTGTTATGAACACGGATACTTCCTGATCCTAGTTCTACCCCGTTACACACAAGATCGTAAAGACATCCTCGAACCTTTAGGGGATCTTTATCAAGAAGTTCCATATCCTCTTCAAGAGGCATCGAAAAAATATGATGCGCCGGTTCCATTCCTCTTTCCTCTGATTCGAAAAAGAGAGGGAATTTGTTGATCCACACAAACTGAAATTCATTCTTTTTATCCTGAGCGCCGCTTTTCCCGATCCATTTTCTGATAGCTCCAAGGGCCGCGGATGATATTTTAAAAGTGTCCGCTACAAGCAAAAGTAAAGATTCCTGCCCCTCCTTCAACCCAAACTCCTTCTTAAGTCCCGCAATTTCACTATCAGACAGAAAAGCTTCAATGGGAGAAGATACGCCACCATTCACCCTTATCCAGACAAGCCCTTTAGCGCCATTCTCCCGCGCTCTCTTTTCCAGTTTCTTAATTTGACTTTTGGATAAACCGTGGCCGCTCTCAAAGGAAATCCCTCTTATAACGCCACCTTCAGCAATGATTGAGGAAAAGACCTTGAATCGGGTAGCGCCAAATATGTCTGTACAATCATGAATCTTCAACCCGGTCCTGATATCCGGTTTATCGGTGCCATAATCGGTCATAGCTCTACCGTAATCCATTCTGGGAAAAGGAATATTCAGTTCAACACCGCATACCTCTGAAAAAATCCTCTTCATAAGCCTTTCCGATAAATCGATAATATCATCTTCGGAAATAAAACTCATTTCTATATCTATCTGAGTATGTTCGGGTTGACGGTCGGACCGCAAATCTTCATCACGCATACACCTGGCAAGCTGGAAGTATCGATCAACCCCTGAAACCATTAAGATTTGTTTATAGAGCTGAGGACTTTGAGGAAGAGCATAGAACTTTCCCGCATGCAACCTGCTCGGAACGAGATAATCACGCGCTCCCTCTGGAGTTCTTTTTACCAGCATAGGGGTTTCAATATCGAGAAAACCTTCTTCCGAAAGAAAGAGTCTTGCCGCCATTGCAAGATTATGGCGTAATTGCAAGTTCTTCTGCATTGAATCCCGTCTTAGATCAAGATATCTGTACTTTAAACGAAGATCCTCGTTAGCCTTCCCCTTATCTGAAACATTAAACGGGGGAACATTGCTGCGGTTAAATATTATTAAACTTTCGATGTAAACCTCCACCTCGCCCGTTTTCATATCCTTGTTAATCATATCGGGAGGACGATTCCTGACCCTTCCCCTGCAGCCGATCACATCCTCCGCCCGCAATGATTTCGCGAGGGCATTCAGTTCAGCATCCCCTGCGTCGGAAACAAGCTGTATTATACCGGCTCTGTCCCACAAATCAACAAATGTAAGCTCCCCAAACTCTCTCACCTTTTTGACCCAGCCTGCCAGAATTATCCGAGTATCTACATCACTCTTTCTGATTTCCCCGCATCTCTTTGTCCGTTTCCATTCTTCACTTACATGGTAAAAACTCGGTTCACTCAATTCCAGTAACTCCCTTCTCGCTGAAATATGAAACAAGTTTTTCGAAAGAAACAGTTACCTGATTACCTGATTTCATATTTTTCAATGTAACTTCTTTGTCTTCAATCTCCTTCTGCCCGATAAATACGACGTAATCATACTCGCGGACAGAAGCGCTCTTGAGTTGCTTTTTTATATTGCGCATTGAAAAATCAATATAGACCACAAAATCGGCGGATCTCAGTTTATCGGCCAAAATCATTGCCTGTATGCTGCATTTATCATCAAAAACAATAAAATATATGTCAGGCCGATCAACTTCCTTTCCCTCCAGCTCATCAGGGAGAATCTGCATCAAACGCTCCATCCCGGCTGAAAACCCGACAGCAGGAATAGAAGCGCCGCCAAGCTCGCTCGCTAATCCATCATATCTTCCTCCGCCACAAAGCGCGTTTTGCGCTCCAAGTTCCGGATGAATAATTTCATACGCCGTTTTGGTATAGTAATCCAGCCCCCTTACAAGTAATGGATCGAGCAGATAATTAACACTCATCCCCTCAAGACTAACACATAACTCCTCAAAATGCTCACTGCATTCACCACATAGGTAATCCGTTATTATCGGGAGCTTTTTCTTGACACTTATACACGTCTTGCAATCAAAAACACGAAACGGATTTATTTCAGCCCGATGAAGGCAATCATCACACAATTCCGATTTATACTCGGCAAGTTTTTCCCTGAGAAGAATCATATATTCTCCTCGGCATTTCATACAACCAACACTATTCAACCTTACCTGGAGTGAAGAAAATCCAAATTCCTTGTAAATATCAAGACTGAGTTTTATAATTTCCGCGTCGATAGCCGGATTGGATAAACCTATAGCCTCCGCTCCGATCTGATGAAATTGGCGGTATCTTCCAGCCTGTGGCCTGTCATATCTGAACATCGGCCCCATATAATAGAATCTGCTTATCCCCCCTTGTCTCTGCAAACCATTTTCGAGATAAGCCCTCATAACCGGAGCTGTATTTTCCGGCCTGAGTGTCAGCTTTCTCCCTTTTTTATCGTTAAACGTATACATTTCTTTAGTCACGATATCCGAAGATTCCCCAACCGTCCTTACAAAAAGACCCGACATTTCAAAGATCGGAGTTCTGATTTCCCGGTAGCCATATCTTTGTAAAACTCCAGTGACACGCTCTTCGACACTCCTCCATTTTTTCATATATTTTCCAAGGAGATCCTGTGTGCCTCTGGGCTTTTTGAACTTCATGATTCCTCTCTTCTGTTTTTCTTATCTCTCCGAAAAAAATGATAAATAACCGTTCCGCTTATAACTCCGGAAAAGTCGGCAACCAAATCGAGAAAACTTGAGTCGCGTCCCGGAACAAAACTCTGGTAGAATTCATCCGTTAAAGCAACACCTGCCGCAGCTATTACAACAACCACCGCAATCAAGTTACCGGTATTCCATCTATCATAAACTAAACCTCGATAAAACAATAAAGCAAGTATTGAATATTCGAAGTAGTGTATTATCTTGTCACTTCCCGAGGGCAACTTGATCCGGTCGGGAGAAATATTCGGGATAGAGGATAATCCAAAGATTAGGAAAACCCAAAATAGTAACGGAAACCAGCATTTTAATATCTTCACTCTTTATAGCCCTTCAATAATATAATCCAAGCAAAACCTGTATTGCGTAATATAGAAAATTTGATAGGGTAAATTCAAGGATGATATACTAATTTTCTTTCATCATAAAGAAACAGCATTTCCCTTACAATTTCCAGTTCTCCGGCTTCACTGGGAGTAAATCCCGTGATACCCAGTTCAAGAAAATCCCTTTTGATAAACTCGGGCATTTCAAAGAATTTCCGGATGAATATTTTTCTTAAACTTTTCAATTTCCTCTTATCTATAGATTCTGAAGCTATGAGGAATATTTCCGGTACCCTTTTGCCCTTGGCAACTATTTTCAGATCATTTCTACCCACGATTTCTGTCGATATTAGTAAATTAAACCGCTCAATATCCAAACCTGCGGCGATATATTGACCAAAAAGAACACCAAAAAATAGTTGCCGCGAACAGCTGTTACATTCAAGAAACTCAATATTGGCCGCTTCTATACCAATAGTGTTCATACTCTCTTTCAGTGCCAGCATCGGAGAAAGAAAAGAAGCGGCTGATTCGGACGAAAGAAAAGCGATCGTTTCTCCTTTAAAAGTCATGGGGGCGGAATCTTTTCGCATAAAGAGCACACCCCCTGGATATTTCCCATCACCGGTAGATTCGGCGGTAAGAAACAGCCCGCACGCGTCCGGATCCAGATATTTGACAGCCTGGACGGAGGTTAGCAAATACAGATCACATGACTCTCTTTCACTGTAATCGTTGAAATATTTCCACTTAATTTCTCCGCCGCTATTCTTTCTAGTCCAGGCGCCAAAAGACCGAAATGTGAAATCAACTCTTGAAGAATCAAAGGCGCAGACTCCAATAGAAACGGGTGTATGAGCAAGATCCTCTCTATTCAGGAAAAACGCCATAAGAGCAAGCAGAAACACTGATGCTAAAACTATTATCCACGCTCTTTTTTTCAGGTATTCTAAAATTCTAATTTTATTCAAAAACTTAATCCTTTTCATCTACTCCGGTTGAGTCAGGGAAAACCGTCACGCTGAAGGCGTCAATATCGAGCCAGTAGCGCTGAACTCCGTCAGGAACTATCACTTCAGGTTCAATCATATGAGTGCCGGGAGAAACATTACTTATATTCAATATTATTGAAATATCGGATGAAACAATTCTTTCAACTAACTTACCCAGGCCTTCAATCGTAATAGAAGCCGCGCCGGGGGAACATTTCATTTCCAGATTCCTATCATCCATCAAAATTGTGGGTGGAATATTGGAAAGGGTTCTTACCGTAAGTTTACCTATTTCTAGTTCTACAAGAACTTCTTCCGGGTCCACGGTAATATTATAACCTTCTGTATGCAATTTCACTTGTTCCTTTACAATACCCGTCCTGTTTCTCAGATCAAGCTCATTGGTGGATAAAAAATGAATATTTTTAACAATCGTCGAAGCGCCGCTTACCCGCACCTTGTTTGGAATAATAACAGGATCACCAATAATAAACCTTTTCTTGGAAATCTCCCCTTTATACGCCAGTTTTACCGGAACTGTTTTTGTTAAAACTTTTTGAAGATTCAACTCAACAAACTTGGGTTTATCCACCAATAAACTCCTGGGACTGATTTCTTTTGGAATTTCTATAATATTCGAGGATAGTGGAATATTAACCCAGCCTTCTCTTACAACCGGAAGATTTACCACCCCTTTCATCTTGCCGAATAATCTCAGTTTTATCAACTTAACTCTTGTTTCTTTTATTGTTACTTCCATAAGATCCGGAACATCGTTCACTACAACAAAGCTATCAGGTATACCGGTAATCTGCAGGGGTACCTTGAAGGTTTGTTCGTCAATATGCTGGGCAGTTACTTGAATCCACAGAAATACCGCTAAAATAACCGAGATAATCTTTGCTTGATAACTATATGTAAATACCCTGAAAAAATTCTTAGTATTCAAATATAACTTCACTCCTTACTTCTTATCCGCAGCTTCTGCCCCGGATAAATAGACAAATCCTTATCCATATTATTAAGGGAACGGAGATTGTTGACTGGCAACCCATATTTTCGAGCGATGCCCCAAAGAGTTTCTCCCTTTGTTACAACATGTTCAATATAACCTGTCTTTCCATTATTAACTTTAGCAAAAGAGTTTGATTCCAGAAAAGAGATAACACCCCCGGCAATAGAAGAAGCGATTTCTTTTAGAATATTCTTTTTTCTCAGCAATCTCACATCTCTGGAATTCGACAGAAATCCCGCTTCCACAAGAATGGAAGGCATAGCTATCGACCTGAGTACCACAAAATTCGCCTGTTTGACCCCTCTGAACGATATAGAATTCAGCCGGTTCATTCTTTCGGCGACAAATTCAGCGAGAAAGGAACTCCTGTTCATCACATCACTCTTCGTAAGGTCAAGGAGTATTAATTGAACGTCATCCTCGAGTGTATTGTATCTACTTCCAAGTTCAAGGAAGAAATTCTCTTTCTCGGCAACTCTCTGCGCGTTTTTGTCAGTCGCGCCATCAATCGAAAGAAAATATATCTCGGAACCACGAGCCCTGTTGTGATGAAAAGCATTCAAATGAATACTTACAAAACAATCTCCACCGTGACTTCGGGCAATTTCTATTCTCTTGCCCAAATCAACATTGTAATCTCCTTCCCTCGTTAGAATCGCCTTGAAGCCCTTAGTTTCATTGATCGATTCGGCAAGCATTCTAGAAATTTCGAGTACAACATCTTTTTCCTTAATACCGGACATTGAACACGCGCCCGGATCGCTGCCGCCATGTCCGGGATCAACTATAACAATTTTATCTCCACTTGTAGCAATCCGATTTGCTTTCTTTTTTTTCTTTGTAATCTCTTCCGGCGAAAAAGATTTAATAAGATCAAAAACTATCCTGTGCGGATGATTCTTGAAGGGTTTCAACGCGAAATGATCAAACAGAGTCTTTCGCGGTAAATCAAAAACAACCTGAGCGCCTGAACGAAGCCTGTTTACCCGTATTCTATCTATAGTCCTGTCGTCAATTTCGGTTCCTTTTAAACCCGCGGAGAATTTGCCACCGGGGATATCAATTACTATTCTGTAAGGATTTGTCAATTCTCTGACGCGATAAACCGATTCACCGCTCATATCGAGTACAATTCTAATATGGTCCGGCGCAGGCCAGTAACGAATTTTCTTAACTTCCAGAGAAGGAGAAAGAATCGGAGAAGCCGCGCAATCAACCGGAAAAAGAAAGGAAATGCACAATATAAGAATGGCGAAAAATATATTGTTCAACTTAAAATCCATAGGTATTACCTAATCTCTAATTACAGAAAACAATTTATGAAGAGTTTATTTGCTTCTCGTAAGGGATACAAGAAAAATCGAAATAATATTTTAATCGCATAAGGAACGACTAATCAAAATAGGAATCCTCGGGAATAATATAATGAAGAGGATTTCTATGAATACCCCTGAAAATAATCTCATAGTGAAGGTGTGAACCGGTTGATCGGCCTGTATTTCCAACAAGTCCTATTACTTCTCCTCTTTTTATCCGCTGCCCTCTCTTTACAAGCATCTTTGACAGATGAGCATATTTCGTTTCAAATCCAATTCGGTGGTTAACCTCTACGACAAGCCCGAACCCGCCATTTTCCTTTGCCATTGCGACAATACCATCCGCTGTAGCCATAACCGGGGTACCATTTCTGGCGCAGAAATCAACCCCCTCATGAACAGCAAGACGGCCTGAGAATGGATCCATACGTGAGCCAAAACCGCTTGAAACAAACCCTCCCTTAAGAGGACGGATAGTTGGCGTACAATCTCTTATCGTCTTCTCCTTTTGCAGAATAGCCATTATTTCTTTGTAATTTTCAAGCTCCAGCCTCGATTGACGAAACAGTTTATCAAGTTTATTTTCACCGGTCTCGGACAAATAACCTGAGCCGGCTTCACCCAATACCACACCTCGCGGTCCCGGTCCGCCAACCCCAACCTGCCACACATCTATTGACAACGGGTCCATGCCGGCAAGCATTCTTACCCTGTTTTGAAGTTCAAAGTTATTATCCATTTTCTTTTCCAGATTCTCCACCCTTGATCTGAATTCATTCAACTGAGTGTGGAGTTTGACATTTTCCCGTTGTAAAACCACCATTTCGGATTTGTTTCTGAGAGCTCCGGCATACTTTAAAGAGGAAATAACAAGAAAACCGATCACAAACAGGACAAAAACTATAGTGGAAAAGGCAAGAATCCTATTTACTCTTATCGATTTAACCCCCGCGTTTCCCCCGCGAAGATACAATAATGTAAAATATTTATCCATAATTCCAAAAATAAAGGTCAAAAAGTACGGGGTTTTTCCACCCTCAAAGATACTCTCGTTAAAAAACCGTGTCGAACACTAAAATGCAAGCACTATTCCACTTTTGATCAAATAATAAAAAAACTCGCTTTCACAAAGAGAGCGGGCAGAGGAACCCTCTACCCGTTCACTATAACATTCAACCAAACCTTAAATACTATTCCTCAACATACCCCTCAAGGTATTTACTCCGCGTAACATGCCGAAGCCTGGTAATAGCCTTTTCCTTGATCTGACGGATCCTTTCTCTTGTAAGATCCATCTTTCTACCAATTTCCTCCAGGGTCAACGGTTCTTCACCGGTAAGCCCGAAATACATTAGAAGAATCTTTCTTTCTCTATCCGTAAGTGTATCAAGGGTTTTCCGCATATCTTTACTCAGTGAATTATCATAGGTCATTTTATCCGCTGATTCCTGATTATCATCAACAAGATAATCGACAAGTGAATTTTCATCGGGATCATTGTTGAAAGAAGTGTCAAGAGAAAGATGACTGTTCGCTATCTTCATTGTATTTCTGACTTCTTCAACAGAAAGGTCAAGCTCCCGCGCTATCTCATCAACTTCCGGAGTACGTCCAAGTTGCTGATCAAGCTGCCGCGAAACCTTCCCAATACGATAGAGTGTGCCCGCTCTGTTAAGAGGCAACCTCACAATACGAGACTGCTCGGCAAGAGACTGAAGCATAGCCTGTCTGATCCACCATACCGCATAGGAGATAAATTTGAATCCGCGTTTTTCATCGAACCTGTGGGCTGCTTTTATCAAACCAAGATTTCCCTCATTTATAAGGTCGGCCAGCGAAAGACCCTGATTTACATACTGCTTCGCTATCGAAACAACAAAACGCAGATTGGCATTAACCAGCTGATGAAGGGCAGCCTCATCTTCTTCCCTTATTTTTTCCGCGAGTCTTTTTTCATCACTTCTTTTCAGTAAAGGAGTATTGTTTATCTCCTTTAGATACAAATCAAGACTTCTCTCTCCCAAATAATCCTTGCTTTTGTGGTACATCAAATCGCCCCCTGTCGGAAATTTCCGATCTTCTTCTTGTTCTCTTCTCAATGATTGCCAGCCTTTCCCCTTTTAACCCTAATTACAGAAAGTTGTTCCCTCAAACTTTTTTACAACTCTCAGTAAGTAAGCAATTAGCATCTATAAGGTGGGGATTTTATTCCGGCTTTGCTATTCTCACACAACTTAGTTTAAGTTTTCAAAACTACTTCTCGACACCATCAGGGCAAAGTTTACATTAAATTTCAATCTTTGTCAAGCCGAAATATTGGCTATTAGAGGAATTTAAATGGCCATCATAGCATATTAAAGATATATTTCCGCTTCATTACCTATTATACTCTATATAACTCAATATTACTAAATATTCCTAATGTAATGAATAGAGCCTGGCCTGCGACCGGTAATATTTTGCCCTCCATAATTATTCCCGTCTCTTATTAACTGCCGGGGATTTCTTTTGTTCTTTTATTCTTTTATTCTTCAGTAGGCCCTTTTGGAGTTCTGTCGAATATCTTTGCCTTCATATCTCTTATCGCTTGTATTTCTTCTTCCTTTACTCTCAATTTATTCTCCAGATCAGAAATTTTGTCTACCAGAGAACGAATTTTCTCATCGTCAGCAGTCTTGTTCCCTCTGTGTCCTTCAACAGAGATAAGATGATAAACCTCTCCTCCAAGCTGTGACATTTCTTTTTCAATCGATCTATTCAGGCCTGTTATCTCGATTTTCCTTTTTCCTATTTTTGCTACTTCATCTGTCTTTTCATAGGCAGTTTCATACCATTCAACAAGGTTTTTTCTGACTTTGTTCCATAGAGAATCCACTTAAAACCTCCTTTTAGCATTTACTCTCATTGCAATTTCCCTTGATATTTGTCTCACACTCTATCATATATCGAATATCCTGTCACGTCAATTTAGCCGGAGAGCTTCTTGTGAACAAATCTATTTTTTTTATTTCAGACACACATTTTCAATATCACAAAATTGGAAAAAAAGAAAAGATGAAAAGAGAGATATTTCTCAGATTTCTAAAGGAAATACGAGGAGCTTCCAGACTCTATC
>DAOWMJ010000202.1 GCA_030643145.1 Candidatus Latescibacterota bacterium
CAAAAGCGGTTCCTTCTTTGAAATTTTAGCAATCGAAGTAAAGCTGGTGTTCATATGGATGAGGACGATTCCTTATTTGAGCTATGTCTTGCTCATGTTTAATACGAATCCAGTCTTCGATCATCGATTCTGAAAATACATCTCCCTTCACGAGGAATTCGTGATCTTTTTGCAGAGCTTCCAGAGCTTCGCTGAGAGATCCGGGGAGTGATTTAATTTTATTTCTTTTGTCAGCCTTTAACTGGAAAACATCAATGTCAAAGGGGCCGAATCCAAGGTCTTTGGGATTAAGGTTTCTCTGGATTCCGTCTATCCCGGCCATGAGTTGAGCCGCCATTGAGAGATAAATGTTGCAGGTAGCGTCTGGCGGGCGAAATTCTATTCTCTTTTGTTCGGGGCTTGTGGCGTATTTTGGAATTCTGATTGCGGCGGACCGGTTACCCAGAGAAAAGAAGCTGTGAACAGGAGCTTCATACCCGGGCACAAGGCGTTTATAGGAGTTAGTGCTGGGGTTTGTTAGGGCCAGCAGGGCGGGCGCGTGAAAAAGAAGCCCCGCTATATATTGATGTGCCAGTTTGCTCAGACCGGCATAACCCTCTTTGCTGAAAAAGGTGGGCTTTTTATTTTTGAAGAGATGCTGATGAAAATGCATGCCGTTTCCCGGTTCTTCATAGATAGGTTTGGGCATAAAAGTAGCCTTTTTCCCGGATTCATGAGCTGTCATTCTTGAGAAGTATTTTACCATCATAGAGATATCGCCCATTCTGGTAATAGGGGCGCGTTCTAGCTCTATCTCTATCTGCCCGTGTCCACCAACCTCATGGTGATGGTAGGCAACATCTATTCCGGCTTCTTCGAGAAGAGTTACGATTCTATCTCGAATATCTACAAGTGAGTCCTCCGGGGGAATGGCGTGGTATCCGCCCGACTCACTAAGCCCTAGATTATCTTCGAATAAACCTTCAGAGGGGATAATTTCATAACCGCAATTTGTTTTGGTGTTGTCTAAATATATCTCATCGAAGATGTGAAATTCGAACTCGGGCCCCCATATTGACTGGTCGGCTTTCCCGGTTGTACCAAGGTACTCCTCAGCCTTCTGAGAAATTAGCCTGGGATCTCTTTTAAAGGGTATCTTTGAGTCCGGTTCAACTATTCTGCATATAAAAGAAACTGTGAGTTCGACACGAAAAGGATCAATAAAAGCTGTACCGAGGTCAGGTAGTAGAGATAGATCACCGGACTCGATTGTTTTAAGCCCCGGAAAGTTTGATCCATCAAATCCAACACCATCGGAAAAGAGCTTTTCCCCGGCTCTTGATGCGGGGACAGTTACATGGTGCCATCTGCCGAGAAAATCGGTAAATTTTAGATCGATATGCTTTATTTCCCTTTTTTTGATCGTTTTCTTAAACTCATCAATAGTAGAAAAGATAGCGCTACCTCCATTCAACTGAAGCCCAAGGCTTCGAAAGATAAACATTATTGAAGTGGACTTCCAATATATTGGATAAATCACCGTCTTTCAAGCAATAAATCATCTGATTTTTTTGAAAGGCAACTTGATATTTTAATTTTTCTGTACAATACTACGAAATATCACTTTCTTAGTGACAATTGTTTGAAACGTTTTGTATGGGGGCTGTTCGACCGTCAATGAGTTTAAGAATATGGAGGAGAATGATGGAAGAAAATATCCGCGAAATATTAAAGAATATTGGTGAAGATCCACAAAGAGAAGGATTGATCAAGACCCCCGAGAGGGTGATGGAGTCACTCTCCTTTCTCACTAGCGGTTATAAGGTTAATGTAGAGGAAGTAATGTCCGGGTTCATTCTTGAGGAAGAATATGACGAGATGATAGTTGCAAGGGATATCAGTCTCTACAGCTTGTGCGAGCACCATATGCTCCCATTTTTTGGAAAGTGTCACGTTGCATACATTCCAAATGGAAAAATTATCGGACTTTCCAAAATTCCAAGAGTAGTAGAACTTTTTTCCAGAAGGCTTCAGATTCAGGAGAGGCTGACAAATCAAATAGCAAGAACCTTGATGGATTATCTCAAACCGCAAGGAGTGGCTGTGATAATTGAAGCTGTTCACCTGTGTATGGCTATGCGCGGTGTACAAGAACGTGACGCGGTTATCATTTCCAGTTCAATGCTCGGGGCCTTCAGAGATGACAGCAAGACGCGGATGGAGTTCCTCGACCTCATTGGCAGGAATAGCAATCGTAAGTGGTAAATAGTTTGTTTCTGATATAGGGAGTGATTCCCGCGGGTTAGTTAAAGGGAGCAGCATGAACAAAATTCTAAAAAAATATCTTATTCTGTTAGTGATAGGTCTTGTTGTTCCAATGAGAATTGGAGCGGCCGATCACGCGGTTATTTTGCAGTACCATCTTTTTGGAAGCGGCTTACCCCCTTCTACAAGCGTGACTATCGAGCGGTTCAAAGAACAACTGGAGGCGCTTAAAGAAAATAATTCCATCGTGTGGCCTCTTGCTGAAATCATCTCTTATCTTAAACAGGGAAAAAGCCTGCCCGACATGTGCGTGGGTATAACAATTGATGATGCCTACAGGTCGGTTTTCGAGAAGGCCTATC
This sequence comes from Candidatus Latescibacterota bacterium, assembly GCA_030643145.1. Taxonomy (GTDB): domain Bacteria; phylum Krumholzibacteriota; class Krumholzibacteriia; order Krumholzibacteriales; family WJIX01; genus JAGHBT01. Next base: position 2,607 of record DAOWMJ010000202.1, read on the forward strand.
CTCTTCTTGTGGAATACAACTTTCCCGCTACGGTTTTTGTTGCAACTGAAGTAGTGGATATGAAGCTGAAAACCTATTTGAGTTGGGACCAGATGAGAGAAATGAGCGAGCACGGCATCACTTTTGCAAGCCACAGTCACAGGCACGCTTATATGATACGACGGCAGAAGAACGAATCGATGGCCGAATGGGAGAGCGGGGTAAAAGAGGATATAATTACTTCAATTAAAAGACTTGAGGCTGAGCTTGACACCCGCGTCGATCTTTTCGCGTATCCTTACGGCGAATATAATACACGGCTCAAGGAGATCATTGAAGAGCTTGATCTTGTTGCCTTCGGTCAACAGTCAGGCGCCATCTGGAGCGGAAGTGATTTTACCGCTTTACCTAGATTTCCCGTTTCCGGGAAATATTCAGAGATCAAGTCATTCAGAACCAAGATCCGCAGTCTCCCCCTGCCTGTGATATCTGAAGAACCGGAAAGCCCTATTCTTTTGTCAGGAAACAGACCGCCTGTACTAAGATTAATGCTCAAATCCGGGGATTATATTCCCGGCTCTATTGCTTGTTATGTGAGCGGTCAGGGAAAAGTGGATATTAAGTGGATTGACAAGGAAAATAATATTTTCGAGGCAGCAGCAAAAGAACCACTTCCAAAAGGGCGGAGTCGATACAATTTTACCGCCGCTCATAAAGATGGCGGACGCTATTATTGGTATAGCCATCTCTGGATAACCCTCCACCCGCAATAGAAAATTAATTTAGGGGCAAGATATGGGGATCACTGGCGTTTCCGCTTCGTAAGCAGAATTACAGAACGAAGTTCCTTTTCATTCCTCGCGTGGGACCATTCGTCATGAAAATCAGGGTCCTGAAGGATCTGGGCTATATACATCAAAGCGCGAAGATGGAAATTCCTTTCGTCTTTCGAGCCGACCAGCGCGAAAACGGTTTTAACGATTTCACCCTCTTTATTCCAGATGATCCCCGCGCGGTTTCTTACCAGCACTATATCAAAGCGTTTTTCGCCCTCTACGATTACATGGGGGATTGCGTGAGGAACAGCTACTCCGGGATAGACAAGGGTAGAGGCCTCTTCTTCCCGGGTTCTGAATTTTTTTTCAACTTTTTCCGGTTCGAGTTTCCAGCGGTTTGCTATAACCTTTGATATTTCCCTGAATATATCTTCCCGGGTCATTAACTCGTCAAAGTCCAGCACTTTAGCTTGCTGAATAATTTTGTCGAAACGGTCCAGGACGATTTCATCTCTTTCTATGAGGATATCCAGAAG
>DAOWMJ010000112.1 GCA_030643145.1 Candidatus Latescibacterota bacterium
CTGGATATCGATGTATGCCGATAAAATTTTTGCCGATCCATTTACTATTACTGGCAGCATAGGGGTAGTAATGATGAAACCAGTCTTGAAACAACTCTATGAAAAGATCGGGGTCACACATGAAACTTATAAATCCGGAAAGCATGCTGACGCCATGTCCACGGCAAGGCATTTCACAGACGAGGAACAAGAGTTAATTGACAAATTCATAGGTAAAACCTATGACAAATTTGTAAGTGAAGTCGCGGCCGGCAGAAATATAAAGAAAGAACAGGTATACGAGCTGGCCGGTGGACGGCTTTATTTCGGAAGCCAGGCACTTGATGTCAATCTCATTGACAGGCTGGGCGGACTTAAAGATGCAATTGAATACGCGGCAGAAGAGGCGGGAATCACCAAGGATTATGAAACACTCTATTTTCCTGCTTTCGGAAACTTCCTATTTAATGATTTATCCTTATCGCCTGTAAAATTATTCAATGCGGCGAAAATGCTCTGGTCTGGTGATAACAATAGCTTTGATAAAACTATTACTACTATTTATTAGGAAATATGTGCGCACGGTTTAATAGAGAAATATTATAGTTGTTCCAGTAAATAGGGTATCCCTCTAAGTCAGGCATTATTTTTTATTTCAATATTTATTCCTGAAATTTCACTCTTTTCTGTAATATTTCTCCATAAAGTCTGTTCCATAAGTACGCTCCGCTTCCAGTCTATTGTGCTTTGCGCAGAGAAGTCTCAGATTTTCCGGCGAATTGTTTCCTCCCTTAGCGAAGGGAACTATATGATCGATCTCCAGATTCCAGGTAGAATCGCATCTTTTCCCATTTTCGCCTACGAAGGCACAGCGTCCGCCGTCTCTTTTGTATACCTTATCCCTAACAGCGGTTGGGATATTGCGGGATCTTTCTTTATTATTCATATTGCCGGTTTCTTGAGTGCTATGCCGCAGTTTGTTCTGTTGCTCGTGATTACGTTGTTTATTGCTGTCCCGGTTTTGCTTACTCCGAGGAGTAGTTTTTATATTTTGCTTATTCGCCTCACGCTTTTCTCTTTTTTGTATTCTTTTCTCCGGGCTGTGACGCTCGAGATATTCTTCCATAATTATATTAAACAGCATCTCAAAATTAATCCCCCCCGGGTATTTCCTGGATAGACGTGATTTGACCCTTTCAAGTTTCTTCATAAATTCAGGATCCACCATAAATTCCAGTTTGAATTTTTGTTTCAGCTCTATTTTTACTGTTTTCTCGAAGCTCCCTACCTCTCCGGAAGAGTCTGTCTCAACATCGGGACAAAGGTTTATTTCGTTTGTGGTGTCATTATTATAGTTACACGGATTTGTCTCAACGTTGAGACTTTTTCCGGAGCCTTGAGTACCCGAATCAGTCCCAATATCTGAAGCAGATTTCTTTTCCAGTACACATACCGGTTTAACTCTGTCCCTTCCTTTTGTTTCAATCGGTTTATACATTGCAATAGAAATCTCTGCATCACGGTAAGACTTGCTACTGACTCGGGACAAGATATTCTTAATATTCTCTTTTGTAATAATACCTGAGATTAAGGAAACAACGGAGAGATTAAGCTCTCCTGTAAGAAGCATAGCCGCCACTTCCGGAAATCTCCCGATAGATCTCGCTCCCTGTATTCTTCTGTAGGCTGTAACCCTGGAATATCCAAGATGCCTTGTACAAAATTCAAAGAGAGAATTATATCCAAGGGGGAGACATAGTCTTCTTTTGTCAATTTCCCTCAGATGAAAGAGAACCGTAAGCCCCAGTTTTCTTTCTCTGTCATTTAAAGCTTGAGTCTTGGAAAGAAGCTTGCTGTCTGATAGAGTCTCAAGTTGTGCCCTAAGCATTGAAAATTTATTGTGTAGATCTGAAGATTTGTCCTGATGACCGGTCCGCGCGCGGTTACCCATCCCTATCCTCCCTCACGTTAAAATTTTCCCCCCATACGCGCAGCTTTTGAAGATTGAGCGGCTGATCCGCCCCAATCGCTATATTTTATTATAGCATACCTTTTTTGGAGGTTCAAGGATCGTTCAGACGCCTCTATCTCAGTATCTTTTAAGTAAAATGATTAGACTTATGAAGAAACCGGCAATAAGCTTTCTATTTTTCCGGTTCCACAACTTTGGCGATCTTGCTACCTGTGTAAACTTCCGGAAATGGAATTACAAATTTATCTATACATAGATTTTACGGCTCCCCAACTTATTCCCTGTGATGAAATAGAATGCTGCTTTTCAGGTTTGAGCAAGAAACTCAACATTGTCAGCAAATCGTCCGCTCGATAGATCACATACTTGCCGGGATTACCAGGATCAGGCCCGATAACAAAACTTACTTCATCATCCCCCATGAACATGTCGTGCCCAAAACTAACGTAAAATCTATAGTTTCTTTGTGTGTACCAACAATCCTCGCATGGTTCACCAAAAACTTCATCTATTTTAGTCCATGTTTCTGACACAATTACAGAAGGGTATAAAGACAACTGCAACATCTCCGCGTTATCCAAAATCCGCTGAGTACACTCGCAATCCTCATCGTAGTCTAAGCTTAGTACAAGGGGATTACCTTGAGATACTTTATTGTACCAAATATAGCCATATTTAAACTTTTCCCGATCCGTGTCAGGTTTTAGAAGCACTTCCCTATATTTTTCGATATTTCTATGCTCATAAACCAGTTCAATAATTTCAATACAATCTTCCTTCTCGGTACGGTCGGGCCACCCCACTAAGCTTCCCACCCCGGGTCTCCCCGGATCATCTTCACCGCAGCACAGAAAAATCACTGCCAGACTAATTGAAATAAGGATCAAAGCAACCCGTCTCATGAGTAGAGTCCTTTCCCGATATTGCCATTTTTAATGTTAATCTATTTCTCTCAGCCCCGTCCCTTTCATATACCGCATATAGTATATCAAATATCCCGTAGAATGTAAAGATTTACAAAGTGTATCGAAACAATGGTATTTTGAGGAATAATCTAATCTTCAGGAGTAATAATGGTGGGAACTACTGGATTTGAACCAGTGACTTCTACCGTGTGAAGATAGCACTCTAACCACTGAGTTAAGCTCCCACGAAATCTCTATTTTTAATACCCGGATTCATCCGCTGTCCGGACAAGAGTAATTACAAAATTACTATATACCCTTCTAAACGGTTACGCAAGTATTTCAGAAACTCAAGATAATAGAGGTACACCTATTATTGCTCCCCTTCAAACTCATGGAGCAGTTCCCTTGCTCTTTCCAGTTCATCCTCGCGAACATAGATCCTGACTTTACCCATACCGTCCATAGTAAATGGAAGAGCGCCACCTGCTCTGTCAGATTTTACAAGAGCATTGATACCTTCTCCCTCAAGTATGCCAATAACCAGATTCTCTTCCATTTCGCCCTGCACCGAAGTGAGCTCCACAAGTTTTGTGTCTTTTTCATCCTTCATTTCTCACCCTTCCAGTAAATAATAAAATCTTTTTGCAATTCTACAGCGTAGACTTTATCATCAACAAGAAAATAATTGATAAAGTTTAATATAAACATTACCAACTGAAAGAAAATCATGAATCTCGGAGCGCATATGTCAATCGCCGACGGTGTCCACCTCGCCCTTGTAAGAGGCAAGGAAACCGGCTGCAACGCTATTCAGTTGTTTGTAAAGAATCCAAACAGGTGGAAAGCGCCGCCCTTTAAAGAAGACGAAATAATCGCCTTCCATGAAAACAAAAATAATTATAAAGAGAATTTTATTATGGCTCACACAAGCTATCTGATAAATTTGGCGTCACCCGATCCTGAACAGATAAAAAGGTCCGTTGACGCACTTATTGTCGAGATAGAACGATGCGAAACACTGAGAATTCCTTATCTTGTACTTCACCCGGGAAGCCATAAAGGCACTGGCGAACAAGGAGGAATTATATCGATAGCCGGAAACCTTGATCTTGTTATTTCTCAAACAAGCGGTTTCAACACAATGATCCTGCTTGAAACAACAGCCGGTCAGGGAAATACGATCGGCCACAAATTCGAACACCTGGCGGGAATTATTAACAAACTGAAAGACAGCTCGCGTGCAGGGGTTTGTTATGATACCTGCCATACTTTTGCGGCTGGATACGACATTAGAACAGAAAAAAGTTATAACGCAACATTTTCCAAATTTGATCAGGTAATAGGGCTTGAGAAACTTAAAGCGTTTCACATTAACGATTCAAAAAACGATATTAATACAAGAAAAGACCGTCACGAACACATAGGTAAGGGCAAAATAGGAAAAAACGCATTTTCTTTATTGCTTAACGACAGCAGATTTAACCAAATCCCTATGGTACTGGAAACACCAAAAGGCAAAGACTATAAAGAAGACAGAGAGAACCTCGCCCTGCTCAGGAGTATGAGAAAATGAACTTTTAAATTTCTAGAGTGTAGAAGAAACAAATGAATATTATAAAGGAGGTAGTAATGTACGACGTAGCGATAATAGGTTCAGGCCCCGCGGGTCTTACAGCTGCAATTTACACAAGCCGATCTGAACTGAAGACAGTTGTTTTTGAAGGAATGAGTCCAGGCGGACAGCTTATGATCACAACAGAAGTCGAGAACTTTCCCGCTTTTCCTGAAGGAATACAGGGTCCGGAACTTATGAAAAGGATGAAGGAGCAGGCCGCAAAATTCAAAGCGGAAATAAAATCAGGCTATATAACGGAAGTGGGATTTTCCAAATCGCCCTTTACAATCAGTACCGGTTCCGATGAAGTAACAGCCAAAACGGTTATTATAGCTACCGGATCAACAGCGCGATGGCTGGGTATTGATTCAGAATCAAAACTCAGGGGCAAGGGTGTTTCAGCATGCGCTACCTGCGACGGCTTTTTCTTTAAGGACAAAGAAATTGCCGTTATCGGAGGCGGCGACTCTGCTATCGAGGAAGCCTCCTTCCTTACCCGCTTTGCAAGCAAGGTTACGATCATCCACAGGCGCGATGAGCTGAGAGCATCGGAGACCATGCAGAAAAAGGCCTTCGATAACGAAAAGATTGAATTTGCATGGAACAGCGTCATTGAAGAAATCCTCGATGTTTCAAAAGATAAGGTAACAGGTATTATCCTTAAAAACGTGAAAACCGGGGAAACTAAAACACTGCCTGTCGAAGGAGTATTCCTGGCCATTGGTTATGACCCTGCTACTGATATATTCAAAGGGAAGATCGAACTGGACGAAAAGAACTACATTGTTACAAAGGAAAACACTCAGACCTCAGTGCCAGGCGTTTTTGCCGCAGGCGATGTTCGAGACCACTTGTACAGACAAGGTATCACAGCCGCTGGAGACGGATGCATGGCGGCAATAGACGCGTACAGATGGTTAGGGGGCATCAAATAAGAAGGGTGGCATCCCTCATGAAAAAACACGAAGGTAAAAAAGCTCTTATCACAGGCGGGTCGAGGGGAATAGGCCTCGCGATAGCGCTCCGTTTGGCTTCTGAAGGAACGGACATCGCCTTAAACTTCAGAAGAGATGAAGAAGCAGCTTCGAAAGCCGCTGAGGAAATTGAAAAACTTGGGCAAAAAGCCCTTCTTCTTAAAGCTGACATTTCAGATCATAAAGAGATAAAGGAGATGTTTGTCAAACTGAAAGATTCCTTCGGCGATCTCAATTATTTTGTTTCCAACGCAGTTTCAGGTGTGCTCGGCCCCGCGGAAAGAATCGGCAGATTAGGCTGGAAAAGGGCTCTCGACACAAACGCCAGGGCATTTATGTTGTGCGTTCAAGAAACACTTAAGCTCTTTGACAATTCAATAAACGCGATTGTCGCGATATCATCTATCGGAGGGCAAACGGTTCTTCCGGGTTACACTGCGGTGGGAGCAAGCAAAGCCGCTCTTGAATCATTGGTTCGTTACTTTGGCCGCGAATTCGCCCCGAGGGGAATAAATGTAAACGCCGTTTCCGGAGGCCCTGTCCACACCGCGTCTTTAGACTATTTCCCTGAAAAAGAAAAGGTTATCGAGGAATGGAAAAATCGCACGCCATCGGGTAGAATCGGTACACCGGAAGATATTGCCCCCGTCGTTTCGTTTCTCCTGTCTGAGGAAGCCGCGTGGATTCAGGGACAGACTATCATAATTGACGGAGGCCTTACTCTTTAGCCCCTGCTACACACCCTACTGCTTCGTTCTGAAATCTATCATACGCGCTAGCGCTTTCCTGCATACCGGACAAAACCCTTTCTTAATCGATTTTGAGAACATAATGCAGTCACGGCTTGAACGGAAAAGCCCTTCAGCGGAATAACCAGCCCCCTCAAAACAACCGGTAATTCCCGCGTACACCGAGTCGTCCGGTGTCGGAATGGGAACATTTGCACCTATAAAGCTTTCCCACTTAATACTGTCCTTGTTAAGAAGAGCTGTTATATTTGGTTCCCAGGGTTCAAC
>DAOWMJ010000260.1 GCA_030643145.1 Candidatus Latescibacterota bacterium
GCATCCGCAGTTCTTTCACCGCCCGTCAATTCAACCATTTTCTTGTCGGGAAACAGCCCTGATAAAGAGAAGCCCACACAACGCTCCGGGTTTACAGATTCTTTTGCCAGCGAAGTAGCGCTTTGATCAATACTTTCACATAACAATGTTTGGAATCCCTTTAGAGAACCCACGACAGAAATATCCAGGTTATCTTCCATAAACCGGACAATGATGCCCGCATTTTTCAAATAAGAATCCAGGTTGCAAACAGACTCCAAAAGAGTAACCCCAATCCCCGTTTCCTCACACATTCCATAAGAGAAACGGGCATTTTCCCTCTTGCCCGCAATTAAAACTTTTTCTCTCATAATCCCCTCTGATTATTGTTGCAGGATTAAAATCCCGGCTTGTCCATCCGGATGCTCTGGATAATATACTCCCTACCCAACCTGATATGCTTTCTTACACAAACAATAGCTTCCTCTACATCGCCTTTTATCAAAGAATCCAGGATCGCTCTGTGCTCTTTCAACAAAACCTCTATCCTGTCGTCTCTTACATACTCGAGGCGATATTTGAGGTAAATCTGCTCAAAAACACATTTTAAGAGGTTATAAGTAACCTCATTATCGGCATACCGGATTAACATAAGGTGAAAGAAAGTGTCATCAAGAAACACTTCACGCCGGGGACGTCTCGCCTCTCTCCTTTTTCTAAAGACTTGCCTGATTTCATCCAGCTTCTCAGAATTAAAGTTACGAACAATAGCGGGGACCACGGAAACTTCAAGGGCTTCTCTGGCCTGGTAAAGCTGCCTCGTTTCATCTTCCGTTATCTCTCCTACAAAATAACCCTTGTTAGGCTCATACCTGACAAGATTGGATGACTCCAGCCTGTTAAGCGCCTGAATAACAGGAGTAACACCCATATCAAGTTTCCTGGCCACGTCACCGTAAATTAACTTCTGGCCTGGAACAAGATCTTTGACGAAAATTAATCTTTTAATTCGGTCACAGGCTTCCTGGGTAGCCATGCCTTTCTTATGAACCGAATTTTTTGATTTTCCTTGATTATTATACTCCATGAAAAAAGCAATACCCCCTTAACTATCGCAACCAGATTGAACAACGCCCATCTTTCACTTGGAATGGTTTTCGATGTGTATTCTCTTTATTATTGTTAATTTCCCCTGTTATTTTGACCAGTTAGCAACCTGACTAATTTTAGCATATAAAGATTTAACTAGATATCTAATTAAATAATAACAGTTTGTCAAGAAAAAAAAGGAGATTTTCAGAAAATGTTCAATTCTTTGTTAAATTCAAAGAAAAGACAATTCTAATCACAGGAATATTTTGATGTACAATGAACGGATAGGTAGGGGTGGGGGCGACTTTAGTCGCCCAGCAGTGAAGAGAGGGGAGGTGAAAACCTCCCCTGCTCACCGCAAGAATATTTTGAGGATAACACAGCTTCCTGAGAAGCGGCTTCTACATCCAGCGCTCTCTAAATTATCGTTTCCGCTTTTATCTACGTCTAAAGCCCCAGTTCCTGCGCAACAATCTCTCGATGAAAATCACCGTCTCCAAATGCTACCTCACAGGCTTTAGCCTTGCGGAAGTAAAGCTGCATGTCATACTCTTCGCTTATCCCGTTACCACCATTAATTTTGACTCCGAGAAGACAAACCCTCCGGGAAGCATCACTTGCCCATGCCTTCGCCATGGAGATATCCTTCTCTGCGGGAAGACTTTCACTTAACTCCCACGCCGCCTGATAGGTCAAAAACTTTACCCTATCTACATCCGTTGCCATATCGGCAACCTGATGTTGTATAGCCTGAAAACTGCCTATCGGTCTTCCAAACTGTTCCCTTTCCTTGGCATATCCCACCGTCATCTTCAATACCTGCTCCAACATGCCGGCGATAAAAGCACTCTCGGCAAGCGCTCCCCACTTTTCTATCTTGTCGATTATTTCCTGACCTTCCCCTGGTTCTCCCAGAATGCTGCTTCTCGATACTTTTACTTCTTCCAGATTCACCTCACACGGTTTGTCGGCCGCTATAGAATCAAGCGGGGTACAGGTTATTCCCGGACTCCTGGCATCAATTAAAAACAATGCCTTCCCCTTATCAGTATCAGCTTGATATAAAAACAAATCCGCAACATGCCCAAAAGGCACGAACAATCTCGTCCCGCTCAGGATATAATTTCCATTCCTCATGCTTACCTTTTCTTCTATCCTGTCTCCGGGTACGGCAGGATCAGGTTCAGCAAGGGCGGGAGATAAAATGAATTTCCCTTCCACAACTTTCGGTAAGATCTCGTTTTTTTGCGATTCATTCCCATATTGAAGAATCGATAAACCCGAAATTACTGTAGGAATAAAAGGCCCGGGGAATAAAGCCTTCCCCATTTCCCCTATAAGCAAAGTCAGGTCTAAAAAGGTGCCGTCAATGCCTCCGAATTCCTCAGGAAACACAACGCCAATCCATCCCAATTCTGCCATTTTCTTCCATAATTCACGTGAATATCCTTCATCAGTCTTCTCCATCTCACGCGCAAGGTCCTTAGCTTCATTCTCTAAAAAA
>DAOWMJ010000115.1 GCA_030643145.1 Candidatus Latescibacterota bacterium
AGAATGAAATTGAGATTATGTTGAGCAATGTCGCTTCCAGTCTTACAGAAGAGCAGAGAATTGTGCAGAAAGAAAAAATGCTTGAGAATGCCTTTAACTCCCAAAACAGGTGGAGATGGCTCCAAAGCTATATAATAGAAGAATTGATCTATCGTGCGGCGATGGAAAAGAAACTGTATAAAGATCCTGATTATAAAAGAATTTCCCGCCAGGCGGAAAGAAAAATGCTCGTGCAGAGATTCCTCGACGGTGAGTACAATGCGAAGATCTCAATTAAGGAAGAAGATATGCGGGAATATTATAACGCGCATAAAGAAGAATTCAAGGATGACGAAGGCGGGCAAAAATCATTTGATGATGAAAAACAGCAGATATACGCGAAGGTCAGAGAGCGGCAAGAGGCAGAGGTACAGCGGGAGCTTATGGAGAAGTTGATGAATCGTTATGATGTTGTGATTTATAATCCAAAAATGGGTGAGTCAGAATAAGGCCGGGGTATATGTAATGTTTGAGAAAAAATGGGAAAATTCCAGATTGGCGGGATATTTGGTTTGCGCTTTCGTGATATTAGCTATTTATTCATGCGGCGGCGGTCAGGCCCCGGTCGATGTTGCCGGAAAATATGAAATTGACCGTAATTTCACGCGGGGCCCCGTTGTTTTTCGTGTGGCTGTAAGCAAAAAAGAAATTACAATTGCCGATAATATCATATTGCTTCTTCAGACAAAAACCAGAGATAAATATGTGGCGGAGCTTCCTTCTTTCGGGGATAAACTTGAACAGTTCGGCATTGTTGATTACGAGACCTTTGAGCCGGAATTGAGGAATAATGATGAGATTATCACAAGCCGCAAGTACAAACTGGAGCCATTTCTATCCGGAGAATATAAAATTCCGCCTATGATTGTCGAGTTTCACGGCGAAGGTGATACGGTCAGGCATTATGTCGAATCAGACACAATAACGGTGAGGGTCAACTCACTGCTGCCCGAGGACAAGTCTGCACTTGAAATAAAGGATATCGCGGGGCCTCAAGAGCTGCCGCGCGAATTTCCCTGGCCCTTTGTAATCGTGGGTATTGTCCTTGTTTGCGGAATACTTGCTGTGGTGCTTTTCAAGTTACGGAAGAAGAAAAGGCGCGTTATTCCACTACCTGCCGCTCATGAGATCGCTCTTTTGAGGCTGCAGAGGCTTCTAGACAGGAAACTTGCCGAGCAAAAGATGTATAGAGAGTTTACAATAGAAGTTTCAGATATTCTCAGGAGGTATATTGAAGACCGATTCGCCCTGAGAGCGCCCGAGAGAACGACCGAAGAATTTCTGATAGAAGCAGGCAGTGGGCTTGAGGTTGATGATGAAAAGAAAGAGATGATAGAGCAGTTTCTTGTTCACTGCGATATGGTAAAATTCGCGCACTTTCAGCCGACAGAAAAGGATGTTCAGAGAACCTTTGATTCGTGCAGGGATTTTGTAATTGCCACAGAGATCAAGAAGGAGGTGAAACGGGAAGCCGCTTAGGCAGGCTGCCGGCCGATATGAGATTTCTTTCTCCATGGGTTTTTCTTCTTCTGCTGATAATTCCGGTCTATCTCTTTGTCAAAATACGGTTTCGGAGTACCGGCAGCATAGGTTTCTCTTCCCTTATAAATGTTCGAAAAGCAGGTATCTCCCTGCGGCAGAGGCTTTCTTTTATTCCGTTTGTTTTTCGGATCGCGGCGCTGATTCTGTTGGTAATCGCTCTTGCCCGTCCTCAGATGGGGAGGGAGAAAATCAAGGATGTTACAAAAGGGGTAGCGATGGAGATGGTCATAGACCGCTCGGGGAGTATGGGCGCGGAAATGGAATACAGAGGGCGCAGGATGAACAGGCTGGAGGTTGTAAAGAGTGTATTTAGGGAATTTCTGATGGGGAATGGGAAGAAACTTGAAGGAAGGGCGAATGATCTTGTGGGAATGGTGGCGTTTGCAAGGTATGCCGATACGATGGCACCTCTTACCCTTGGACATGGGGCTCTCTTAAGATTTCTTGACAGCGTGAATCTAGTTAAGACAAGGAATGAGGATGGGACTGCTATAGGTGATGCTATAGCGCTTGCAGCGGCGCGGCTAAAAACAGCGGAGGAAAATATGACCTCGGACGACAATTCCGGGGAGAGAGAATATGATATAAAGAGCAAAGTTATTATTTTGCTTACCGATGGACAGAATAATTTTGGAAAGAGAACTCCTCTCGAGGCAGCCGAGCTAGCCGCGAAATGGGGAATAAAAATATACGCTATTGGAGTTGGCGGTGAAGGAGTAAGTACAATTAGAACGCTTCTCGGCAGTTTCAAGGTTCCGCAGAGTAATCAGGTTGATATGGGAACTCTCAATCAGATAGCGGACAAAACGGGAGGTTTATCCAGGCAGGCTAAAGATGAAGAATCTTTAAGAATGATATATGAAGAAATAGACAGATTGGAAAAGAGTGAAATAGAATCTATCCGTTATGTAGATTACAGAGAATTGTTTGTGCCTTTCGCGTTGGCGGCGCTGCTTCTGATTCTTCTTGAAAGAGCGCTGGCCGGTACGATCTTCAGGAGGATACCCTGATAAATTATGCATATTGGTAATGTTAAGATGCTTTCTTTTCTGTGGCTGGCGCTTCTCCCCGTTCTGTTCTACCTATGGGCGCGATACAGACGAAAACGGTCGATGCGGTTGTTTATAGAGGCTGATCTTCTAAGTAGGATTTCCATGACTATTAATCCGGCAAGAAGAATCTGGAAATTGTTACTTATAATCTTGAGTGTAATATTTATTGTCTTTTCTCTTGCAAGACCAGCCTGGAATCCCAAACCGCAGACAATTGAAAGAAGGGGCAGAGATATTGTGTTTATCCTGGATGTTTCAAAGAGTATGCTGGCGAAGGATCTTGCTCCCAACAGGCTTAAGCGCGCCAAGTTTGCCATTCAGGATATGATTAAATCTCTTAAGGGAGACCGCGTAGCTCTTGTTGTTTTTGCCGGATCATCCGTTCTTAAATGTCCGTTGACGCTCGATTACGGATTTTTCAAGCTAATGCTTGAAAGAGTGAGTGTGAACAGTATTTCCCGTGGGGGAAGCATGATTGGCGATGCTGTAAGGAAGGCCCTTGAGGATGGCTTTAGTGATCAGGAAAAGAAATATAAGGACATTCTTTTGATTACAGATGGGGAAGACCATGATTCATTTCCGGTCCAGGCGGCCGAGGAAGCTTATCAGAGGGGCGTTCGCATTATAGCGATTGGGTTGGGTAATGAGGACCAGGGTAAAAGAATTCCAATAACAGATGACAGCGGGAGAAAGACCTTCCTTAAATATAATGACAGGGAGGTTTGGAGCAAGCTTGACGCTAAAACCTTAAGGAAGATGGCGAATGCCACCGATGGCGGTAAATATCTGAATGTGGCGACCGGGAATATTGACCTTGGCGAGGTGTACAGGAAGTTGATTGCCGGTGAAGAAAAACGTAAGATAGAGTCCAAAACAATAAAATTGTATGAAGAAAAATTTCAGATATTTATTGCGATAGCGCTTGCCTTGCTGGTATTCGAGATGTTTGTGACAGAACGTAAGAGAGCAAAAGAATGAAGATTTACAAATTATCAATAATGCTAGCCGCCGCGACACTGATCCTGGTGTTCTCGGCGCTATTTTCAGATCTGACCGCGGATACACCGGAGAAGCTTGTTTCAATCGGGAACGAAAGCTTCAGGAAGGGCGATTATAAAAGTGCGGTTGAATATTATGAAAGGGCTTCCGTTAAAAAACCCGAATCGGCCGTTATTCTTTTCAACACCGGTGACGCGCTTTACAAAAAGGGCGATTTTAAGGGAGCCGCGGAGTATCTTAGAAAGGCGGCAATTAAGACGAGAGAACTCGTTCTCGAAGCGAGGGCATGGTATAATTTGGGAAATTGCGCCTTCAGGGAAGGGCAAAGACAGGGCGACAGTGATTTAGAAAAGTCTCTTGAACACTACCAAGAAAGCGTTGGTTGGTATGGTACGGCGCTTGAGAGGGACAGCACTTTAACTGATGCCGCCGTGAACATGGAAGTAACCAGGCTTGTGATCAAGGACCTTCTTGATCGTATCAAACAGCAGAAAGAAAAGATGGAGCAGCAGCAGGAAAAGATGAGGGAGATTGTTGATTCCCTTGTTTCTCTTGCCGGCCGGCAGGATAAGGCTATGCAAGAAGGCGAGGAACTGTCGGCTGAAAAATCAAATGGATACTCTGACTGGAAGAATGGAGCCGGTAAACTTGAAAAGAAACAGCAGAAAATCAAAAAGGGTACAACGGATGTTAAGGACAAGCTAAATGAAATGTTTGAAAAAAAGATACCTCCTCCCGTTCAGCAGGCGCAGGCGCATATTGACTCATCACTTACCGGGCAAGGCGATGCTGCTGAAAAGCTCTCGGCGCTTGAGCCGGAGAATGCCTTAGGTGGTCAAAAAGAGTCATCCGAACAGCTCAAGAAAGCCATAGCTTCATTAACCGAGAATGAAGACAAGCAGCAGGACAAACAACAGCAGGACAAGGGGAATAAACAGGAAAATAAGGATAATAAGCAGCAGGAACAACCGAAGAAACAAGAAGATAAAGCGTCGGAAAAGATAGAGAATGAAACAGCAAAAGATATTCTTTCTGAAGAGAAAGAAAACAGAGAAAAGAGAAAGCGGCAGGCTGGCTCGGGTTACAGATCGGTTGATAAGGACTGGTAGATTAGATGTTTTTCTTGATCAGTAAATCGGATAACCAGAAGATAGGTCGGTGGAAGATTATTGCCGTTTCTTTTATCTTATGTGTTGCCCTGCTATCTGCGGCTCGGCCCATTTTTTCTTTGGAAAAAATAATTACGCGTACCAGCGTGGAATCTAATAATGTTTATGTGGGAGAATCATTTCTGATGCAGATAACCGTTATGGGTTCTACTGACGCTGAACGTCCGGATCTCTCTGTGTTGGAAGGATTTGATGTTGAGTTCGCCGGTGGTTCAAACAACAGCAGCCAATCTGTTTCAATTGTTAACGGCAAGTACAGCAGAATCGTTAAAAAGGAATATGTTTTTACATACAGACTTACTCCTCGCAGAGCGGGCGTTTTAAGTATTCCCTCCTTTACTATAAAGGTTGACGGCAAGAATCTAAAGACTAACGCATTGGCAATTAACGTCAGAGCTCCCGAGGAGACAGAGGAATTTAAGCTGAGGTTGAGGTTATCAAAGAAGAATTGTTATGCCGGCGAAACGGTTATACTTTCTGTTGTATGGTATCTGCGTGAGGATGTGAACAGCTTCCATTTCACGGCGCCTTTCCTGGAAACCGCTGCATTTGACATTGAGAAACCGGAAGTTAAACTTGATAAAAGAAAGAAATATTTCAGAGTGCCGATTGGCGGCGAGGAGTTTATAGCCCTTAAGAGTAGTGGTACCCTTGAAGGGGAAAGTTACGCGACCCTTGAATTTGAACTTGCTCTTATCCCGAAGCGTTCCGGAATTTTTACTATACCCAAATTTATTGTCTCTTGTGAAACAGGCGGAGGGTTTGGAGGAGACGATTTTTTTAATGATTTCTTTTCGCGCGGGTTCAGATCTCGCGAAAGAAAAAGAAAATTTGTTGTACCGTCCAATAGTCCGACTCTCAGTGTAAAGGAGCTTCCGAAAGAGGACAGACCGGCGGATTTTGCGGGATATGTAGGAGAATACAGGATTTACGCCTCGGCCAGTCCGACTGAGGTAGATGTTGGAGACCCTATTACATTATTAGTTACCCTGGAAGGGTCTGATTATATGGAAAATCTCAACCTGCCCCCTCTCGTCGAATTTGGAGAGTTTCTGAAGAATTTTAAGATTCCATCCGAGAGGGCCGTTGGTGTTATAAAGGATGGAAAGAAGATATTCACTCAGACAATAAGGGCAAAAAATCATATGGTAACACGGATACCTCCGATCCGCTTTGTTTCATTTGATACCGCCAAGGAGAGGTATCTCACCGTAGAATCAGATCCGATACCTCTTGTTGTTAATCCGACCAGGATTATTACAGCGAGTGACGCGGAGGGGCTTGTGCGCGCCCCGGAAGGAACTGCGCTTGAGCACTGGAGAAATGGTATCGTCTATAATTATAGGGGTGAAGGTGTAATAGAGAGAATGGATTACGGTTTTGGATCTTTAATGTTTCACCGTTGGAATATTTTGCTATTGGGTTTTCCCCCGGCTCTTTTCGTAATACTTCTGTTTGGCAGTATAATTGTAAGAAACAGAAATGCAGATCCCTTCGCGAGACGGGCGAGGGAATCAGGCAAAATGTTCAGGAGAAAACTTGACGCTGTAAGGAAAG
>DAOWMJ010000189.1 GCA_030643145.1 Candidatus Latescibacterota bacterium
AATATAAACGATGTTGAAAAGATAATGGCGGAAATTGAGAGAAGAGAAAAGGTCGAGGATAATCTCCTTCTTATGCCGCTTATAGAAACTGCCGCCGGTGTTTTAAACGCGCGCGAGATAGCTTCCGCGAGCGACAGAATTGTCGCCCTTTGTTTTGGAGCCGAGGATTTTACGGCTGATATGGGTGTGCGGCGAACCCGGGACGGCAGGGAGAGTTTTGTGGCTCGCAGCCTCCTGGCGATTGGAGCGAGGGCGGCGGGAGTGCAGGCAATAGACACAGTGTTTTCTGATATCAAGGATATTAAGGGACTGATTGAGAGCACCCGGGAGGCAATGGCATTGGGATTTGTGGGAAAGGGTGTTATTCATCCTTCTCAAATTGAACCTGTGCACACTGTTTTTGCCCCTGATACTGAGCAAATTGAATATGCCAGGAAGGTTGTTTCAGCTATTGAGAAGGCAAGGGAAGAGGGAAGCGGGGTTGCAACAATAAGGAGCAAAATGATTGATGCGCCAATAGAAAAAAGAGCAAGAAAAATTCTCGGCCTTGCCGAAGCGCTTGGTCTGATGGATAAGAATAAATAGGATATAATCTATAGCAATAGCGGGGATTCCCTGCGAAAAGAGACGGGGGTATGGGTCATGAAGATGATCCGAAACGCGGTAGGAAGAATGATCCCGGATGAAATTGACGGGAAGAAGCTTAAGCCTTTCATGGGGGCGCACGAAGATCACGGCGGCGGCAGCAAAGTCGGACCGCCTATTAGAGCAATCGTTGATTATAAAGACAAGCTGTGCTCATCTCTTGACGAGGCAATTGATGCCTGTAATATCAAAAATGGTATGACAGTGTCGTTTCATCACCATTTAAGAGATGGGGATTATCTTGGCAATATGCTTATTGAAAAGTTTGCGGAAAGAGGATTGAAGGACATTGTTCTGGCTCCTTCAGCTCTCTTCCCTGTTCATGAGGCAATGGTGAAATATATAGAAAATGGGGTTATTTCGCATATTGAAGGTTCTATGAATGGGGCGGTTGGAAGGGCCTGCTCCCTCGGGAAGATGAAAAAGGCGTGTGTGCTCCGTTCTCATGGTGGACGTTACAGGGCGATACAGGATGGGGACCTGCATATAGACGCGGCATTCATCGCGGCGCCAGTTGCGGATCCTCACGGGAATGCCAGCGGGCAACTTGGGCCGTCGGCGTGTGGGGTTCTGGGGTATTCGCTCGCCGACTCGCTCTACGCGGACCATGTTGTGGTTGTAACAGATAACCTGGTGCCATTTCCTAATTATCCCTGGACCATAAGGGGGGGGAATGTCGATTATGTTTGCCAGGTGGAAAAGCTTGGAGACCCCGAAAAAATAGTGTCGGGAACTACCAGGATTACGCGCAGTCCTGCCCGGTTGCTGATTGCTGAATATGCAGCCAGGGTTGTAAGGGACACCGGGATTATGGATGAGCCGAATTTTTCATTCCAGGCTGGAGCCGGGGGAACTTCTCTTGCCTTTTTAAAGTATATAGGCGCGATAATGCGCGAGAAAGGCGTTAAGGCTGATTTCGTCAGGGGCGGATCAACCAAGTATATGGTGGACATGCTTGAAGAAGGGCTTATCAAATTCATTGTTGATCTGCAATGTTTCGATATACCCGCGGTAGAATCTGTCAGTAAGAATCCGAGGCATATTGAATCGGATCCTTTTACCTCATACAATTATCACAGCAAGGGCAACCTTGTTACACGCGCGAAAACGGCGGTTCTCGGCGCGACAGAAGTTGATCTGGATTTTAATGTGAATGTGAATACCCATTCTGACGGATGGCTGCTTCACGGTATAGGGGGATTCGCGGATGTCAGCGACAGTGGTTGTACGATCATAGCCGCGCCTCTTCTGAGGGGCAGAGTGGCCTCGATAGTTGACAGTGTTACCACCATAACTTCGCCCGGGGAGCTGACAGATGTGATAGTTACCGAACGGGGTATCGCGGTTAATCCGAGAAGGGAAGATCTTATTGAAAGTCTTAAGGGCAGCGATCTTCCGTTAAAATCGATTGAGGAATTGAGGCAGATAGCTGTGGACCTCGCCGGGCAGGCAGAAAAACCCGAGTATGAAGACAGAATTGTCGCTCTTATAGAATATCGTGACGGAACAGTAATTGACACTGTGAAGCAGTTAAAGGTATAGCTTGCTTGCCGGTTATGTGAAAACGAAAAGTTTTACCGGCACTGATCTGTCAGGGATAATTCTAAAACAGTTTGTTAATCCCTATAGTCCACCTGAAATCCCACTTTTCATCACCATCGACTATTGAAGGATGACTGAGATATATTGGAAACTCCACGGTAATTCCGAACAGACTGATACCGATGCCTAAGTCGCTGATTCCGTCAGTGAATGTGCTGGAGGTGACCCCCGCTCTCTGCATAGCCCCTATTTTCGTGTTAGAGAGTTCCAAAAAGGGATTCTTGTCATATACTCTGCCCCAGTCATAGAAGAGATAGAGTTCCTGCTTCACTATCATCGAAATCTTTTTAGATAATGGGAAGGGGAATGGCAATTGCAGCTCAAGGTTTGTGGCAAACACGCGCTTGAAATTCAGGGGGCAATCGAAATACCCCCGCAGGTTCGGGCCGCCGGACACTCTTATGTTATTGTAATTATCTTTCCAGAAGGCGCCTTTGCTTCTGAGCCAGAAGCAGTTTTCCCTGGCGAGAGCGCCAGCGCCGCTAAGGCGGTATTTCTCCTGAAGAGGAGGGTCGATTGAGGTGTGGCCCGCGAAGAATCTCATCCTTGGCTTGAAAGGGAAGGAGAATCTGCTCGATGGCCTAAGCCTGGCATCAAGAGAGGATTTTTCGTAATTATTTTTGCTGCCCCAGAAAGAACGATCGAAGCTGAACTTCAGGTTCGTCGTGAACAGATCGGTTTCCGGCGAGACAGACAGACTGAGGCCGCTCCGGATATTCACCCCTTTTTCATAAGTGTCGGGAAAGACGTAAGATGAATTTATCAGCTCCTGGTACGCGAACCTAAAGGAGAGGTGTTTTGGCATAGGGGTGGAGTAGTTTTCCCTGAGAATTTTGTTTAATGTTATAGAAGCGCCTTGTCGCCCTTCCCTGCAGTATCCCTTCATCTTAATCGAAGCGTCACGGCCAAAGTAGCCCAGAGGGTGTTCGAAATCGCCGTAGATGTCATATGTGCCGCTTTCAACGCTATATAGAGACTGCAGGGTGAATTTACGGTACATATTATCATAGCCGCCCTTTAATCTAAGGCCTAATTTAGCGCCGTCGATATCGTTGTAAAAACCTGTAGGGAGCCAGCGGAACTGGTAAGAGTCCGGGGGGTAATAACTGTTTATAGGATTGTCGAACGCGAGATCACGTTTTCGCGGCTGATAGTTATCGAGCTGATATATATCGAGTATTTCATTCCCGGGATTGATAGCTGCCGATACAGGTTTCTTTTCAAAAATATAGCTCTCCTTTATCGATCTCGGTATTCCATCAACACGTTTTGAGAGGCTGTTACCATTCGCGAATCTAAAAACCAGCGAGACAGGAGTCATTAATTCGCCTTTTCGTTCAATATGAACGCTGGTTTTGTATCCCTCATCCGTTCTTTCAACTTCAAATTTTTCCAGGTTGAAATCGCATTCCTTTGTCGTATGTAACCACTGCCGGAATAGTTCCTCCAGATCGATTCCCGAGACATCTTCACAGACGGAAAGAAAAGCCTCTTCATCAACATGTTTGAATTTCCATTTTTCGAAATATTCATGGATTATTTTGTCAAATGTTTCGGCGCCTGTTATATGGTGAAGATATCTTAGAAAGAGAGGAGCTTTCAGATAGAGCATTGTTCTCGAGTTATTCTTAAATTCATGGTGCGGGGTGGCGACACGTTCCGCGTATCCTGTTCGGTGAGCATTAATTACAGGTTTTGAAATCTTTTCCCATAGATCTCGTCGGGGAGAAGAAAGGAATCCGCCCTTTTTCCCGGGCTTTCCCGAAGGCCCGTAATGATCGTAAGCGTAACGGAACATCTGGTATTGAGTGAACCCTTCATCCATCCATGCCTCATAGCGTTCGTCATTTGCCAGCATTCCGTAGAAGTAGTTATGTCCAACCTCGTGCAGGATAAGATTTTCATCGGG
>DAOWMJ010000259.1 GCA_030643145.1 Candidatus Latescibacterota bacterium
CGATCAATGAGATAATTTGAGCGACATGTTCACTCAGGGCTTCACCAAGTCCGAGCGGCGCGACGGAAAAACTTGCCAGCATCTTTATTCTCCCTGTTTATGCTAAAAAGAATGTTCTTCTTTTTCATTAATATCAGCGTTGACCGGTTTTTCCCATAAATTTTTACTAAATCTTTTTGATGTAACAAAGGCTTTGTAAAATTATTCCGTTTGCCGGTATGGCAGATTTGTTTTAGAACGTGTAAGCTTTAAGAATCGCATTCTTGTATGGTCGGCCGGATTTGTATCGCTGCTGAATCGAATTTTTCCCTGGTATCTTGACTCTGGCTGGAAGTTAATATAAGATGTAACGCTGACATGTACGCCGGTTGACGATTGAAATTGACGGTCCCCAACTCTCAGCTCGATCGTTTATGGCCAGGCAGCAGAGGCACTGATTTTTAAATATTAATAAACAGTAAAGGAGACGAAATGTTTAGCAAAGAAACTTACAGGAATCGAAGGGATGAACTTAAAAAGAGAGTAGAGTCAGGTATTATTCTTCTCCCCGGCAATAATGATTCTTCTATGAACTACAAAGATAATTCTTATCATTTCCGTCAGGACAGTTCTTTTCTATACTATTTCGGGCTTGATGAGCCCGGCCTTACAGGAATTATTGATATCGATAATAATGAAGAAATTATATTCGGCGATGATGTTGCAATTGAGGATATTATCTGGATGGGCCCTCTGCCGAAGCTTGTTGATAAAGCTAAAAAGGTAGATGTAACGGTAACTAAACCGGTATCGGAATTAAAAAATTCAATACGCGATTTTATTAAAGAAGGAAGGCAACTTCTTTATCTGCCTCAATACCGCGCGGAAACAATCATTAAGATTGAAGAATTAGCAGGAATTAATAATCCAAATATAAATGATTTCAGTTCTGATAAACTCACAAAGGCTGTTATTGCTCAACGATCAATTAAAACGGATGAGGAAGTAGAAGAAATTGAAAAGGCGCTCGATATAAGCTATCAGATGTATGCTGCTGCTATGAGTTTGATTGAGCCCGGAATCTATGAACATCAGATTTGTGGCAAAGTTCATGGAATTGTATTGGCCAACAACAGCCATCTGTCATTCCCCTTCATTTTCTCTGTTCACGGGGAAACACTTCATAATCATTCTCATAATAACCTTATGGAAGAGGGGAATCTTCTGCTTATGGATTCGGGAGCAGAATCTTCTTTGCACTACGCGAGCGACATAACGAGGACGATGCCTGTCGGCGGCAAATTCACAGGTAAGCAGAAGGATATCTATAATATCGTACTAAAGGCGCAGCTCGACGCTATTGAGATGATGCAGCCTGGTGTTTTGAATAAGAATTGTCATTTAAGAGCGGCAAAGACTATCGCGGAAAACCTCAAACAGCTGGGTTTAATGAAAGGCAATCCCGATGATGCTGTAGAAGCTGGCGCTCATGCCCTTTTTCTGCCTCATGGTTTAGGCCATATGATGGGTCTTGATGTTCATGATATGGAAAATTTGAATGAAAATCTGGTGGGATATGATGAGACGGTGCAAAGAAGCAAGCAATTCGGACTGAACGCGTTAAGACTCGGCAAGGAACTTAAGCCCGGGTTTGTGTTGACCGCGGAGCCCGGCATATATTTTATTCCGGAATTAATTGATCGCTGGAAGGCTGAGAAAAAACTGGAAGAGTTTATTAATTATGATGAAGTTGAAAAATTTCGCACTTTTGGCGGCATTCGGATTGAAGATGATATTTTGATAACCGGCAGCGGCCATAAAGTTCTCGGGAAACCTATCGCGAAGACTGTTGAAGATGTTGAAGCCTGGTGCGCGAAGTAAAATATCCGAACATTCAAAAATAAAGCTGTAACAAGAATAAATTCAAAGGTTACTTTTCTGTATAAAGCTCGATGATCCTTAATATCACTTCGACAGCTTTTTCCATTGCCCTTACGGGGATATACTCGAATCTGCTGTGAAAATTGTGTCCCCCGGCGAATATATTGGGTGTGGGAAGTCCCATATAAGACAATCTGGCTCCGTCAGTACCTCCTCTGATGGGTTCCCTGATCGGGTCTACTCCGACTTCGATCATTGCCCTCTCTGCTGTTTCCACAATGTGCATAACAGGTTCGAGTTTTTCTTTCATATTAAGGTACTGTTCTTCGAGATGTACATTTACCGTTCCTTCTCCATGCTTGTGATTGAGAAAATCTCCGATCTTCAGGGCGAGCTCTTTTTTTGTGTTAAATTTTCCCATGTCATGGTCTCTGACGAGATAGAAGAGTTTGGTTTCCTCCACATCACCGCTCACCTTTATGAGGTGAAAGAACCCTTCGGTTTTTTCCGTGTAGAAGGGTGTTTGATTCACTGGGAGCATCGAATTGAATTCCATAGCGATAAGTGTAGAGTTGATCATTTTGTTTTTGGCATACCCCGGGTGTATATTGCGTCCCTTAATGGTTATTATTGCTTTTGCGGCATTGAAATTTTCGAACTCGAGTTCTCCAAGTTTTCCTCCATCAAGAGTATACGCGAAATCCGCCCCGAACTTTTTCACGTCGAAA
>DAOWMJ010000121.1 GCA_030643145.1 Candidatus Latescibacterota bacterium
AGCTGAATATCCACGCGGCCGTTCATTTCATACTCATTATTATCCTTTCGGGAAAATCCAAACGCTCCCTGAAAATAATTACTGCTCTTTTTTTCTTCAATCGGAAACACAAGGACAACTTTCCCTTCCCCATTCCTGTTAACACGTTCTTTTCCGACCGTTTTAAAAAGTCCGCTTGCCTCAAGATTTTTCGCGGCTTTTTCAACTATTTCTTCACTGAATTTCTTCGGAATATCTACTCGGGCCGCCATAACTGCCACTGAACTATCTGTTCTTGTTAGTCCATCAAATATAATTCCGGAAAGTAGTGCTTCTTCACCGCTGACAATTGAAAATGAAATATCAACTTTGTTTTCCTTTTCCTCAAATCTAAAAGCCGTTAACCAGATCTGCGCGAAGGGATAACCGGAATTGTTGTAGATATCCATACTATTATGCATTAAAGCTCTTAAGCTTTCAGGAAAGAATGGATCTCCAATTTTGAGTCTATTCAAACCTCCTGATTCATCTGTCAACAAAAATTTATCTCCTGATATCCTTATTTCACCTATCCTGGTTTGCTCTCCTTCCAATATTTTGATCTCTAAATCAATACCGGAATCTCTCTGTAGTGTATCAACGGATATTTGAGCGGCAAGCCGTCCGATCGAAAAATATAGAGAATCGAGTCGATTTATCTCCATATCTGCCAGAGAATCACTGTATACCTTTCCCTCCTTTAGAAAAGAAGGGTCTATTCCCGTCTCCTTATCAAAAAGGTTTAATCCTGACCATTCAACCCTTTTTATAATGTCGGCATCGGCATCGATAAATAAGAATCCACCTAACAAAAAACTAAAAAGAAGCGCGGCTTTCAACCTTGAAAACATGTACAGTTTTCACCTCCTCCCTGTAATCTCTTTCCCTTCTTCCCGTATAATTTATACCTAGGGTAATATTTTTCCCGAAACGGTATCTGCCGTTTAGATTCCAATCCTGCCTCATTCCTTCTTCCAGAAAGAAAAGAGGTTGCCCCCCGTCTTCTTTAATATCTGTATAGGTCATTTTCAGAAAGGCGGAAAGATTAATATTCACACCGACAGACATGTTCATAGAAGGCATTGCGGAAAAGGATTGCTGGCTGGACATTGAAAACTCATCCTTCCTCTTTTCATACGAAAATTCAACAGAAACCCTGGAAACAGATCCGTATCTATACCCGAACTTATTCGAAAAGAAAAATGACTTAACACTGTAATTCTGAGCAGTACGGTTGCCTGAACAGCTACGATTCAGCCCCTTTGCCGCTTCCCAGGAAATATTGAAAGAAGAATTCGGAACTGCTTCGGCATGGAGCCTGAATTCCCTCAGATAACGTGAAGTAAGAACTCCCTCTGTCCTGTTATCCTCTTCATCCTCCCTGGACATTATAAATCCTAAATTGTATTTCTTCACATCTTTCAGAAAGTTCCATTCCTGCTGCACTTTATTGCGGCCGAAGAGGGTTAAATTATCACACTGAAGCAGAGCGGGATCGAGTGTATATAACCGTAAAAGCTGATCTGTCCTTGACTTTTCCGTAACAGAAATAAAATTGTCCATAGAAACATTCTTCTTGATAACACCAAACCACCCCTCGCTGTCCCCCTTTCCAAGTCCTATCCCTCTGATCCCCTTTCCGAAACTCAACCGCCAGGTTAATTCCACACTTCTAACCCCTTCTTTTTCCCCACCGGGAATATATATTACCATATAATCCCCTCTTTTTTGACCGACCTCTCTACCTTCCTTATCATAATCTCCTTCGTTCTCCCCAACAAAGATAACCGCCCGCTGACGCTTTCTCTCCTCCCCGGATTGAATCCTGTAACCCAGATCGCTTGTTAATCCAAGAGCGCGCCAAGAATCGCGGTATCTCAATCTTGCCAGATCATTAACACTGGTAAGACCATATTCAATATCGTGTTTATTTCGATGGCTTATAAAGAGATCTATCATTTTTGATCGCCCCGAATAAGATCCTGAAAACCTGATTTCATCATTTTCTCTCGCTCTGAACCAATCCTCCCCGGAGTTTCGTAAATTATCGGTCACACGGTGAGTAAAAGAAATCTTACCACTAAAATCACCCATCTTTCTCGAAGCAAGAGATACAATATGCCTGTAATAATAGCGGCCTGTGTCCGGCGCTGCGGGGGAAAAACTGCTATAGCGTTCAGTGTCGAAAAATATCCCCGGGACAAATCTCCAGATGGCAAACGTGCCCTCAGCCAGAGCAAAATCTCTCTTTCTGTTACTGCCGGTCTCTGTCTTGAACCACTCCAGTCTCAGTCCCCTTTTATTGATATCGCCAAAGCTCGCTGCCGATCTGCTCATATTCGCCGAAAGACCATTTGTTCTTTCAAGATTTTTGTAACTCCCTTCAATCTCCCACAACCCTTCTTTTTCCAAACATAGATTCAGCCCTGATATATTCTCCTTACCGGAAAGCGGTTGGTCCTGAAGATTCCAATTCCGGTAAAAATAGGCCTCCCTCGCTCTGTCAGGCGATTCAAATCTTTCATCCAGAGAGGAATATTCCCCGCTTACAGACAGCCGTGAAGACAAAATATTGATCTTCTTAATGCCGCCTTCAAGATCAAACGCGTATCCAATATTATCTCCATCTCCGATATCGGACATTGTGTTTCTGTCATAGCTGCTGGCATCTCCCTCTGCCTTGAAAAAAAGATGCTCACTATTCGCGTCAGCGGATAGAGCAATTATATTCTTCGCCTCTGGCAATGCCAACGGCCGGCCTATCCTGTAATCCCCGCTGCCGGCCCCGACATATTTGTATTTAAGTTCACCACTTTTTGAAAAACCATCAGTATTATAATCACCCTCGCCTGTAGGAACTTCATAGAAATCAAGCAGATAGCAAGCTTCCGACTCAACAAAACGGTAATGACCGGGTTTTGATGAATCAGCTTCTATTAATATATATCCACTCCCTACACTATCTATTTCTTCTATTCCGGAAGCGAACGCATTATCTGAAGAATCACCTGCTCTGCTCAATGAATCCAGTTCTTCTTCCGTATACTCGCCCCCCATCGGCGAATCCCTGTCATCTGTTTCCCTGAAGAAAAAGCCTCTCATACGAACGGCGTCAGAAAAGAGAGAGGAAACCCATCCCGCGGTAATTGTTGTTCTTTCATAGTGTCTTTCACCAACCTGAAATTCTATAACAATTTCTGAATCATCTGTAACGGGCACTCTTTCGGTGAAAGTAGCCGATCCTCTTGTATAATCAATTACGTAATCATTTTCGCTCCCTCTTTTCATTCTCGAACCATTCAAATATACAACTTCGGAACCGGGAATGATTATTACACCGTTAAATCTCCTGGCCGGTAAAAGTTCATATGGCCCCTGAACACCCTCCACTCCCCTCATTTCCACTGTTTCAAACCTACCCTTTGCTATCCCTCCTCCGGCAATAAATGTCTGCCCGCCGGCGTTGACTTCTATTTCTCCACCTCTAAGATCGCGCCTAAACGCGGAAAATTTCGACCACTCCATCCCTGTCGAAAAATCCGCGAGGCGGACCTCCGTATGTCTGCTCTTTATATTGACCGATATTCTGTCAAGACGTCTAAGCTCTTCAGTATTTCCCTCCGTCTGTACGGGCAGATTGTCATCCGATAAAAATGCCTTGACCTCAAGATCCCGTGCCAGTTTTCCCGAAAGGGTCACATTCATGCTCTGATCGATTCCAAGCCCTCTTTTAGAACCAACTGAAAAACCTACCGATTTGCTGCCTGAAACATTAAAACGGTATCGATTACGCCTGGATCGTTCAGAACTCTTACTTGAGACGTAATCACTTACGTTATAACTGATTTTTGATTCCTCGCCCGAAGGAAATCTCCTCGCGAAAACAGGCGAAAAGGAAAAAGGATATCTTGAATAGGTAATCTCAAGTTTCTGCCCCCCAACGGCGGATTCCACCAGAACAATCTTGCCTCTCAGTGTGTTTATCCTATAGTCTTTTCCACTCACGAGCTTTCGGCCATCAACTATTATAGATTCAGTTCCAGGTATAATAAAGGATACTCCCAGATCAATGCGGGTCTGACCCTCTCTTAGAAGATAGATCATTTCTTTTCTTATTTGCCGGTTAGTTGCCGCTTCACCCTTTACCACAGCGGATTGAATTTGGATCTCTGGTATTAACTGAAGAATTATTAAACAAAGGAAAACTTTTCGGAAAATCTTCATGGCCGGTTATCCGGATAAACAAGCAGATAGATAATCACAGAAGAAGATTCAATGTCCGCCACATATAACCTGTTCTCCAACCCAACCGAAAGCGCCGCCGGAGATATATCCCGTCCGGAATAAGAATCCAGTTTCGTAATAAATCGTCCTGACGCTGAAAAGACAGATATTTCACCACATTTAGCATCAGCCACAAAAATATTCCCCGCCGCATCACCGCAGATTGATCTTGGTGAACAAAAATTTTCCTTTTCCGGATAACCAAGAACCATCAAAAAGCCCCCTGCCGCAGAAAATATTTGTATTCTTTTATTTCCCGAATCGGCCACCGCTATTCGACCCCCGGGAAGTATAACCGCTTTCATCGGTTCGTTAAAATAGCCTTTGCTCCATCCATAGGCTCCTATTCTAATCTCAATATCTAGCGAAGGACCGAGGATTGTGAGAGTGTGTTTTTCAATATCAGTCACCAGAAACCTGCCTCCGGGACTTAACGAGAGTGAAACAGGCTTGAGATTATCGTATTCCCCGAAGTTAATCAAAATATCGAGATAAGCCCCTCTGTAATCATAGCGAAGAACCCTGTTATGTGCATAATCAAGGAGATAAAGAAACGCCGCGGATCCTGCCAGATCTATCGGATAGACAGAGCCTAAAGAGGAAGGGTTCTCGAATTCTATTGAACTCCCGTCGCGATTATACTTGAACACCTTACCCGCCATAGCGTCGGCAACATAAACAGATCCACGGGGGCCGACAGATATTCCAAGGGGTTCCCTAAGTTCTCCCTTCCCGAGATAACTGCCGGTTGGCCGAATTTCAAGAATATCGCTTGAAGAATCGGCGGCTTTGAACACCCGCGCCGCTGAGCTATCTTTAGAAACACTTATAATATTTTTTGTATTCCCGTCGCCCCATAAAATGGAAAGGAAAAGAAAGACCCACACCAGCAGAATTAATTTCTTTAGCATATCAAAACCGACCCCGATTCAACCTTTCGGTACACCAAAGTTAATAGGTATTTGCGATTATGGGGCGATGATACATCCTCCGCTCCAATCAGGATATGCAAATTTACAGATGTCCAAACACGCAGAACTCTGCCCGGCTTTAGAAAGACCGGCTTAGAAACAGAGAAACACCGCTATTATTCTGTTCAATTCTGATAGAAGTCCCTGAATCCGACTCTTCGCCCGTATCGTTACCGCTCAGAACCGTTCTGCCAACATCCACAGAACTGATCACCCTGAGGCCAAGCATATAAAAAAGCGCGTAAATCGCTCTTCTTTCAGCGGTATTACTCCCTTTGCGAAGAGAATTGTACCTGTCATACGCGCGGTCTGTCACCCACCTCCAGCTATCTTCGCCTAAAAAGCTGTTCTCAGCATAATAGGCATCCCTGGCATCTTTATCATCAGGATAATAATCTCTCGCGTCACGCATCACATCCTCATTATATCCCCCGGGGCCGTCGTTACTCATATAATTACCGATAGTTTCATAATAATTATCCGAGAGCCCTGTCCCCCTAACATCAGCAAAGGCGATGGCATAATCCTCATAGGCGTTCTTGCGGGCAATACTCTGCCATGTAAATGCTCCAAGACCAATCCAGCCAGCTCCTTCAAGAACGAAATATATCCGGGATCGGATCGAATGCCCCATTTTTCTCTGTCCCAGCCCGGGAAGCAGGAAGCTTCGTGCGATTACACCGGCCGGCGAATAGTCCTGAACGTGGCCATAGCTGTTCTTATTTGCCGGACCCTTCCCGCCCTGCTCTCTTACAAGCTTAGCGGAATAACCCGCGGCGGGGCCGTAGAAAATACCACCATCAAATAAACCTGGCTCCATATCCTGCGAAAGTCGGAAATCACCCTCTGAACTATCGAATAAGCCCGCGTCCCTCTGGGTATTTTTGTTACAATCTATATTCTTTTCCAGTCCACCGAGAGTAATCG